>NZ_JAXDEQ010000005.1:0-243812 GCF_035065025.1 Pseudomonas sp. YuFO8
ACGCGACCCAGACCATTGAACAACTGGCCTTTCGCAATGAACGAAACTCACGCCTCATCGCAAAAAGCTGAACCCTTCAGCGCCGCCAACGCCGTCGCGGCCGGTATCGACTTTGCCGAACTGCAGGTCGGCGCCCAGGGTTTGTTCTGGAACGAGTACCGCCCGGAGGATGCCGCGTGCCGGATCTGGCACTGGCGCGATGGCGTGGCCCACTGCCTGACGCCACCGCCGTTCAGCGTGCGCAGTCGGGTGTACGAATATGGCGGGGGCGCGTTTTGCCTGACCGGTGACGGCGTGGTGTTCGTCAATGAGGCCGATCAGCAACTGTATCGCCAATCGTTGCAAGGTGAGACGCCCCAGTTGCTGACGTCCGGCTTGTGTCGATACGGCGATCTGCAGTTCGCTAATGGCCAAGTGCTGGCAGTCGAGGAAAACCGCAATGAACACCGCCTGGTGGCGATCGACCTGGCGGATGGCACGCGGCATTTGCTGGCCGAAGGCGCGGACTTTTACGCCGCACCGACCTTGAGTCCCGAGGGGCAACGACTGGCCTGGATCGAGTGGAGTCGCCCGGACCAGCCGTGGACCGCGACCCGCTTGATGGTCGCCCATCGCCAGGCTGATGGCAGCTACGCCAGCCCCTTCTGCGTGGCTGGCGACCAATCCCAGGAGTCGCTGCAACAACCGCGCTTCGACAGTAACGGCCACTTGTACTGCCTGACCGATCGCGCTGGATACTGGCAGCCTTGGGTGGAGTCGGCCGATGGCCTGAAGCCGTTGCCCTGCGCCGCCGCCGACCACGGCCCGGCGCCCTGGCAACTGGGCGGCTGCACCTGGCTGCCACTGGGCAAAGGCAGCTACCTGGCCAGCTGGACAGAAGGCGGTTTCGGCCGACTGGGGCTTTGCGCTACCGGGTGCGACGACTTTACCGGCGACTACAGCCGCTTCCGCCATCTTGCCCTGGATGAGCGGTTCATCTACTGCATCGCGGCGTCCCCCGTCAGTTCCGCGGCGGTGATCGCCATCGATCGCCAAACCCGCCAGGTGAAGGTCCTCGCAGGCGGCATCGCACCGCTGCCCGCCGAGCAAATCAGTCGCCCACAAACCCTGCGCTACCCAAGCGGCTCGAGTGAAGCCCACGGCTTTTTCTACCCGGCCATGACCAGCGACGCCAGGCCGCCACTGGTGGTGTTCATCCATGGCGGCCCGACTTCGGCGTGTTATCCGATGCTCGATCCGCGCATCCAGTACTGGGCACAGCGCGGTTTCGCCGTGGCCGATCTCAACTATCGCGGCAGCAGCGGTTACGGCCGTGCCTATCGCCAGGCCTTACATTTAAGCTGGGGTGAAGTGGATGTCGAAGACGCTTGCGCGGTGGTCAGCCATCTCGCTGATCGTGGCATGATCGACGGCGACAAGGCCTTCATTCGCGGCGGTAGCGCCGGAGGCTACACCGCGCTGTGCGCGCTGGCGTTCCACCAGGTGTTTCGTGCCGGCGCCAGTCTTTATGGGGTCAGCGACCCTGTGGCGCTGGGCCGGGCCACGCACAAGTTCGAAGGCGATTACCTGGACTGGCTGATTGGTGATCCGCAACAGGATGCCGAACGTTACGCCGCCCGCACGCCGTTACTGCATGCCAGCAACATTCACGTGCCGGTGATCTTCTTTCAAGGCGAGCTGGATGCCGTGGTGGTGCCGCAGCAGACCCGCGACATGGTCGAGGCCTTGCAGCACAACGGCATTCTGGTCGAAGCCCATTACTACGCGGATGAGCGCCACGGCTTTCGCAAAGCCGCCAACCAGGCCCACGCGCTGGAGCAGGAATGGTTGTTCTATCGACGGGTTATTGCGTCAGCAAATTGAAGGGCTCAGCGCTTGGCGATGATGTACACCGCATGCACGATCCCGGGAATGTAGCCGCACAGCGTCAGCAGAATGTTCAGCCAGAACGCTCCGCCGAAGCCCACTTGCAGAAACACGCCCAGGGGTGGCAACAGAATGGCGATGATGATGCGGATAAAGTCCATGCGAGCAGCTCCTGATTGAAGGGGGCTCACGCGAGCCCATAACCAATCGACCTGTACCGTTGGTCAGGGTTCAGCCCGATTTGCCCGGCCAGTGTATCCAGGTCATGTTTCTGAACGACGCAGCTGCCACGAAAAAACGCCCCACGCCAAAAGAATCAGGCGTGGGGCGTGCGTTATACCGCGAGACGGTTCGGGAATTCTTGGGGCCTGCCTAGACGGCGATCCCTTTGCGACATTGCAGCTGCGCGGTGCGCACGCGGGAGAAAGCGCGGGCCAGGCGCAGCAGCATTTCATCGATGTTGGCCTTGCTCACCGTCAGCGCCGGGGTGAAACGCAGGCAATCGGCTTGCGGCGCATCGAGCAACAGCCCTTCGTACAGCGCGGCCTTGACCACGGCGTCGGCCGAGTCGTCGGACAGGGTCAGCCCCCAGAGCAGCCCTTGTCCGCGCAGTTCGCCATGTCCGTAGCGATGGGACAATCGCTGCAGGCCTTCGCGCAGGTGCTGGGCCATTTCCCCGACATGCTCGAGAAAACCCTTGTCCTGCACACTGTCGAGCACCGCCAGGCCGGCCGCGGTCAGCAGCGCATTGCCATGATGGGTGCCACTCATTTCGCCCGCCTCGATGCAGCAGGCCTTGCCCCGCGCCAACAGCGCCGCCACCGGCACACCACCGCCAAGCCCTTTGCCGAGCACGACGATATCTGCGCGCACGCCGTAGGACTGTTCAGCCAGCAGGCTGCCACAGCGACCGACACCGGTTTGCACTTCGTCGAAGATCAGCAGGATGCCCAGCTCGCGACACAGGCGCTCGACCCCTTTGAGGTAATGCGCAGTGGCCGCAATCACCCCGGCTTCGCTCTGGATCGGCTCGAGCATGATCGCCACGGTCCGTTCATCCACCGCCGCGTGAAGCGCCGCGAGATCATTGAAGGGAACGCGGCTGAAGCCCGGAAGCTGCGGCTCGAAACGGTTGATCAGGGTCGAGCTGTCCGACGCCGAAATCGTCCCCAGGCTACGACCATGGCAAGCCTGGTTGGCCACGATGATCCGCGAAGCGCCGCCGCGGTGCCGCTGCCCCCATTTGCGCGCCAGCTTGATCGCCGCTTCGCACGCCTCGCTGCCGCTGTTGAGCAGGTACGCCTGATCGCTGCCAGTGCTGTCACACAGGCGCTGGGCGAGATTGAGCATGCCGCGGTTATGCAAGCCGAAACCGGGATTGATCAGCGCTTGCGCCTGCGCGGTAATGGCACTGACCAGTGCCTTGGGGCTGTGGCCGAGGCTGTTGGCGCCGCCGCCCTGGGAGAAATCCAGGTACGCACGGTCCTCGCTGTCCCACAACCAGGAACCCTGGCCACGGACAAACACCTGCTTGGGACGATCGACACTGGGCATCAGGTACTCGCTGCAAAGATTGTCGTCCCTGGACGGGGCGCAATGGTCCGCCAGCAAATCATCGAGACTGGGCGATTGCCGACGCAGGCTGAACAGATTCATGGGTTCAACCCTCGCAGAAGGTTTTTTGCGTTACCTATGCAAATGCCATCGAAGCAAAGGATATTCATCGCGTTCCGGGGCCCTGTAAGCCTTGTGAATGCGGTTAGACTAGGCCCAGGCAAGGCGTTGAGCCATTTCGATTTAGCAGCATTTTTGATAAGCATTACTTATGGATTTCAAGCAACTGCGTTATTTCGTCGCTGTGTATGAAGAGGGCCATGTGGGCCGGGCTGCCGAGCGCCTGTCGATTTCACAGCCGGCGCTGTCCCAACAGATCCGCCACCTCGAACAATCCCTGGATGTGAGCCTGTTCGAACGCAGCAGCAAACGCCTGTTGCCGACCCTGGCGGCCCATACGCTGTACAACCATGCCCTGCCCTTGCTCGATGGCTTGCAACGGGCACGGGAAGCACTGGGCAACTTCAAGGGGCATGCGCTGCGCACCCTGGCCATAGGTGTGCTGCAAACCGTCCACACCAGCCTGGTGCCACAAATGCTCGAGCGGGTGCGCAAGGCGCAGCCCCATCTGGTGGTGCAGATCTATGAACTGACCGGGCTGGAAATCGAGCGACGACTGCTCAATGGCTCCCTGGACATCGGCATCGGCTACTTGCCGCCTCGCCAGCCGGGATTGCACGGGGTGATGTTGTACGAAGATGAACTGACGCTGGTCATCCCGGCCGACCATCCTTTGCGCGAATTCAAGAAAGTCTCCATGAGCCAGGCCGCCGAATTGCCGATGCTGCTGCTGGGCGAAGAATTTCAGATACGGCAAATCTGGCAGGCGCAACTGGCCAGCCTGGGACGACGCCCGCAGGTACAGGCCGAGCTGAACAACATGGCCGGCATTCTCGACAGCCTGCCGCACACGCGGTTGGCGACGGTGCTGCCCGGACGCTCGCAGAAAACCCACGGCAACCGGCAATTGTTGTGGAAACCCCTGAGCGAGCCGCGGGTGCCGCTGAAAGTCGGGTTGGTCTGTCGCGATGTGCAACGGCAACAGGCCTCGCTGGCCTTGCTGCGCACGTTACTGGAGGAGGTGATCAATCGGCCGGATGAGCGTTTGAACAGCCCGTCGATACTGGATGACCTGGGCTAAACACTTTTCTCGAGGCAAAAGAAAACCCCGCCGAAGCGGGGCTTTGCAGACTGTTTCCCTGACATCCTTTTCACTCCGCCGTCCTGGCAGAATCCTACGTGTCCGTGTTGTTACTTTGCGCTTCCTGCGCTACGTCCATGAGAAGTAGATTAGCTGTGGATCCAATTTCCGACTATGGGAGAACAGCAGCACGTCATGTAAGAGAATGCTTACATTAGGTTACATCATCAGAATTGCCCGGCATCCAGCAGGAACAACGACTCGCTACCGGCCTTCACCGACGCGCTCAACGAGTGAATACGCGGCAGCAAGCGGGCGAAATAGAAGCGTGCGGTGCCCAGTTTGCTGGCGTAGAAATCGTCCTGGGTTTCTTTGCCCAGGGCGGCCTTGGCCATCAACGCCCACATGTAGGCGTAAGCGACGTAACCAAAGGTTTGCAGATACTCGACCGACGCCGCGCCGATTTCATTCGGGTTGTTTTTCGCCCGATCCAGCAGCCAAGAGGTCAATTCGTCGAGGGTGGTCACCGCATCGTTCAGTGGCTTGGTGAACTCCGCCAGGTCCGCACTGGCGGTGGCGGTGAAGTGACGAATCTCGTCGGCGAACAGGTTGTAGAACGCACCGCCCGTGCCGACGATCTTGCGCCCGACCAGGTCCAGCGCCTGGATGCCGTTGGTGCCTTCGTAGATCTGGGTAATGCGTACATCGCGCACCAGTTGCTCCTGACCCCACTCGCGGATGTAACCGTGGCCGCCGAACACCTGCTGGCCGTGAACCGTGGTCTCCAGACCGAGATCGGTGAGGAACGCCTTGGCCACCGGGGTCAGCAAGGCCACCAGGTCTTCCGCGCGTTTGCGGGTGGTGGCGTCTTCGCTGAACTTGGCGGTGTCCAGTTGCATGGCCACGTAAGTCGAGAAGGCGCGGCCGCCTTCGTTCGCGGCTTTCATGGTCAGCAGCATGCGACGCACGTCCGGGTGAACGATGATCGGGTCAGCCACTTTGTCCTTGTTCTGCGCGCCGGTTGGCGAACGGCTCTGCAGACGATCACGGGCGTACTCGACGGCGTTCTGGTACGAGCGCTCGCCAGTGGCCAGGCCTTGGATGCCGACGCCCAGACGCTCGTAGTTCATCATGGTGAACATCGCCGCCAGGCCCTTGTTCGGCTCGCCGACCAGGTAACCCACGGCTTCGTCGAAGTTCATCACGCAGGTCGCGGAGGCCTGGATGCCCATCTTGTGTTCGATCGAGCCGCAGTTGGCCGGATTGCGCGCGCCCAGGCTGCCGTCGGCATTGACCATGAACTTGGGCACCAGGAACAGCGAAATGCCTTTCGGTCCGGCCGGTGCGTCCGGCAGTTTGGCCAACACCAGGTGGATGATATTTTCGGTCAGGTCGTGTTCGCCGCCGGTGATGAAGATCTTGGTGCCGCTGACTTTGTAGGAACCGTCGGCCTGAGGCTCGGCCTTGGTGCGGATGATCCCAAGATCAGTGCCGGCGTGCGGCTCGGTCAGGCACATGGAACCGGCCCAGACGCCGGCGTACATGTTCGGCAGGTAGGCGGCCTTCAGCTCTTCACTGGCGTGGGCGTTGATCGACAGGCAGGCACCCGCAGTCAGCATCGGGTACAGACCGAACGACAGGCTGGCCGAGTTGACCATTTCTTCGACCTGGGCCGAAACGGCCTTGGGCATGCCCATGCCGCCGTAGGTCGGATCGCCACCGACACCGACCCAACCGCCTTCAGCGTAGGTCTGGTAAGCCTGTGGGAAACCTGCCGGCGTGGTGACGGCACCGTCCGCCCAGTGGCAGCCTTCTTCGTCAGCGGCACGGCTCAGGGGTGCGATGCTTTTGCTGGTGACCTTGCCGGCTTCTTCGAGAATGGCTTCGACCGTTTGCGCATCAACGGTCTCGGCCAGCGCTGGCAGCTCGGCCCAGAGTTTGGCGACCTCGAATACTTCATTGAGGACGAAGCGCATATCGCGCAGGGGCGCTTTGTAGTCAGCCATGGCAAACCTCGCAAGATCTAAACAGGTGAATCGTAGGAGTTGTGTTTTTCGTTGGTTCCGAGTGTAACCCAACAACTTTTGCGACACATAGGGTCGGTCTATGACCGTTTTGTAATGTTTAGTCACCGACTATTCAGTCATAAAAAAGCCCGCAATTCAGCGGGCTTTCCTTTGTGATTCATTTTAAAAGATTAAAGCGCGAATATTTCCGCTGGCAGCTTCATCAGGCAATCACTGCCTGCCTCGATGGCTGCCCGATGAGCGGCAGTACGCGGCAGCAATCGCTTGAAGTAAAACTCGTTGGTGGCCAACTTGCCCTGGCAATAATCGGCATCACCGCTGCCCGAATCCAGCTGCGCCTGAGCCACCAGCGCCATGCGCAGCCACAAGTAGCCGAGGATGATGTATCCGCTGTACATCAGGTAATCCACCGACGCGGCGCCGACTTCATCCGGGTTTTTCATCGCGGCCATGCCGACCTGGGTGGTCAGTTCGCCCCACTGCTGATTGAGCGCGTTGAGTTGCGCCACATAGCTGGCCAAGTGCGGATGCCCGGCGTTCGCCGCACAGAACTTGTGGACGATCTTGGTGAAGCCGCGCAGGAGCTTGCCCTGGCTGCCGAGGACTTTACGCCCGAGCAGGTCCAGCGCCTGGATGCCGTTGGTGCCTTCATAGATCGGGGCGATGCGGCAGTCACGAACCAGTTGTTCCATGCCCCATTCACGAATGAAACCGTGGCCACCGAACACCTGCATGCCATGGTTGGTCACCTCCAGCCCGGTTTCGGTCATGAAGGCTTTGCAGATCGGTGTCAGGAAGGCCAACAGGTCTTCGGCGTCCTGGCGCGCCGTGGCATCCGCGCTCAGGTGCGCCACGTCGAGCAATTGCGCAGTGAAGTAAGTCAGGGCGCGGTTGCCTTCGTTGAAGGCTTTCATGGTCAGCAACATCCGGCGCACGTCCGGATGCACGATGATCGGGTCAGCGGCTTTTTCCGGAGCCTTGGGGCCCGTCAGCGCGCGCATCTGCAAACGGTCGTTGGCGTATTTGATCGCGCCCTGGAAACTCGCTTCGCCCAGACACAAACCCTGCATGCCAGTGCCCAGCCGCGCGTGGTTCATCATGGTGAACATGCAGTTGAGGCCCTTGTTCGCTTCCCCGATCAAAAAGCCCTTGGCCCCGTCGAAGTTCAGCACGCAGGTGGCCGAGGCCTTGATCCCCATCTTGTGCTCGATGGAGCCGCAGGAAACGCCATTGCGTTCGCCCGCTTCACCCTCGGCATCGGGCAGGAACTTGGGCACGATGAACAGCGAGATGCCTTTGGTCCCGGCCGGCGCATCCGGCAGTTTCGCCAGGACCAGGTGAATGATGTTGGCGCTCATGTCGTGCTCGCCGGCGGAGATGAAGATCTTGCTGCCGGAGATCGCGTAGCTGCCGTCGGCTTGAGGCACGGCGCGGGTCTTGATGATGCCCAGGTCAGTGCCGCAATGGGCCTCGGTCAGGCACATGGTGCCGGTCCATTGGCCGGCGGTGAGTTTGCTGAGGTAAGTGTGTTTCTGTTCGTCAGTGCCATGGGCGTGGATCGCCGACATGGCGCCGTGGGTCAGGCCGGGGTACATGCCCCAGGACGTGTTGCTGGAACCGACCATTTCGCTGATGACCAGCCCCAGTGAACTGGGCAGCCCTTGGCCGCCATACGCCGGATCAGCCGCCAGGCCATGCCAGCCACCCTCGACGTATTGGGCGAAAGCCTGCTTGAAGCCTGCGGGCGTGGTGACCACGCCGTTGTCGAAACGGCAGCCCTCTTCGTCGCCGCTACGGTTGAGCGGCGACAGCACGTTTTCACAGAACCGTGCGCCCTCTTCGAGGATCGCATTGATCATGTCCGGGCTGGCATCGGTGGCGCCGAGGGCGGCGTAGTTGCTGTGAAAATCGAAAACGTGGTCGATCAGAAAGCGCATATCGCGCAAGGGGGCCTTGTAGTCGGGCATGGTCATTTCTCCGGCAGCAGATGACTCAAACCTACTGCCGCCGACCCGCCCTTCACAATCACAGTCCAGACGCTGAATGCGCCGTCATCACTCAACCGTAGCGGCGTCCATGCGCACCGCGCCCCGCCGGCTCTGCCCGAACGCCATCACGCAGTTACGCCCGGCGCCCTTGGCGCTGTAGAGCGCCTCGTCCGCGGACTTGAGCACTTTCTCGGGGGTGCGTTGCTCCACGCGTTCGGCAACGCCGATACTCACCGTCACAGACACGCTCGAGGCACTGGCGCCCGCGCGACGCTGCCGGCCCTGATTGTCATCCTGTGGACGGCTGTCCTGATTGCGCAGATGAATGTTGTAGGTGGCGATGGACTCGCGAATGACCTCCAGGTGCGGCATGCACTCTTCGAGGGTCTTGCCTGCAAACACCAGGGCGAATTCTTCACCGCCATAGCGATAGGCCTTACCGCCCCCGCCGATTTTCGACAACTTGCTGGCGACCAGTCTCAACACCTGGTCCCCCACGTCGTGCCCGTGGGTGTCGTTGAATTTCTTGAAGTGGTCGACGTCACTCATGGCCAGCACATAGTTGCGCCCCAGGCGCTGCATGCGCTCATTCAACGCCCGGCGCCCCGGCAGCCCGGTGAGTTCGTCACGGAAGGCCATCTGATAGGCCTCATGGGCCACGGCGGCGGCGATCATCAGCATCACCTGGCTGCACATGATGTTCAGCGTGAAGGGCAGGATGAAGGTTTTCGGCAACATCCAGAATAGCCCGAGCAACCCCACCAGCTGGGCGGCATGCAGGGGCCTTGGGTGACGCCAGTACTGCCAGGTCAGCAGCAGGAACACGGCGATGAACACAGGATAGGACAGCTGGATCAGGCTCATCCAGGCGCCGTGCAAGACAGGCCAGCGAATCTCCGCCAGCCACACCAGCAGCGTCTGCGGATAACTTTGCTCAAGGGCCAGGGCCACGCTACCCACGGCCAGCAACACGGCGAAACGGGCGACCATGTCCTGGAACAGATGAGTACGCTCCTGCCACGCGGCGAACACGCCGAACAGCAACGGCAACAGCAGGCAACACAAATGAAACACCACCGCGGCGTCCTCACGCACCTTGCCGTGGTCGCGGTAGTAATCGGTCTGGGTGTCGAGCAGGAAGTAGGCGATGTACACCGTGACCATCAGGAACAGTTCACGCTGGCGTCGATAGACTGCGCAGTAGGCACCGCCAAGCAACAGCACCAGGGTGGGAAGCACCTGGAACAGCGACGTGAAGAAGACGTTCAGGTCCTTGATGTAGGCAGCCGCGAGCCCCGCCAGCAACAGCAGCAATGAAGGCAAAAAGTGACTTACACGCATAGGGGAAGAACGCGGCAAAGGTATGGCTCCGACCCGTCATATCAGTGATGGCAATGTGCCCATAACTGTAACGGCAGGAACCTGGACTTGCTTAGCCCATTACCGAGGTATTTTCATGACAGTGCCTGCGCAGGCACAAAAAAGCCGCTGCTCCGGAAGGAACAGCGGCTTTTCAAGAAGCGCGTTAGGACTTAGTAGCCCAGCGCGAAATCTTCTTCTTTCATGTCCATCAGGTTGTTGGCACCCGACAGCATGGTTGCAACGTGAGAGCGGGTACGTGGCAGGATGCGCTGGAAGTAGAAGCGCGCGGTCTGCAGCTTGGCGGTGTAGAACGCCTCTTCGGATGTGCCGGCAGCCAGTTTCTCGGCAGCCAGGCGCGCCATGTCAGCCCAGAAGTAGGCCAGGCAGGCGTAACCGGAGTACATCAGGTAGTCCACGGAGGCCGCGCCGACTTCTTCGCGATCTTTCATGGCGGCCATGCCGACCTTCATGGTCAGCTCGCCCCATTCCTTGTTCAGTGCAGCCAGCGGTGCAACGAACTCTTTGACAGCGTCGTTGCCTTCGTTGGTCTGGCAGAATTTGTGGACGATCTTGGTGAAGCCTTTGAGGGCTTCGCCTTGGGTCATCAGCACTTTACGGCCTAGCAGGTCGAGTGCCTGGATACCGGTGGTGCCTTCGTACAGCATCGAAATACGGCTGTCGCGAACGTTCTGTTCCATGCCCCACTCGGCGATGAAGCCGTGGCCGCCGTAGATCTGCACGCCGTGGTTGGCGGATTCGAAACCGACTTCGGTCATGAAGGCCTTGGCAATTGGCGTCATGAACGCCAGCAGTGCGTCGGCTTTTTTCTTCTCTTCCTCGTCCACGCCGTACTTGACGATGTCGACTTGCTTGGCGGTGAAGTAGACCATCGCGCGGTTGCCTTCGGCGAACGCTTTCATGGTCAGCAGCATGCGACGCACATCCGGGTGCACGATGATCGGGTCAGCGGCTTTGTCCGGCGCTTTCGGGCCAGTCAGCGAACGCATTTGCAGGCGATCACGAGCGTATTTCAGGCCGCCCTGGAAGCCGATTTCGGCGTGGGCCAGGCCTTGCAGCGCAGTACCCAGGCGTGCGGTGTTCATGAAGGTGAACATGCAGTTCAGGCCTTTGTTCGCCGGGCCGATCAGGTAACCGGTGGCCGCGTCGAAGTTCATCACGCAGGTGGCGTTGCCGTGGATGCCCATCTTGTGTTCCAGGGAACCACAGGACACGGCGTTACGCGCGCCAACCGAACCATCGGCGTTCGGCATGAACTTCGGCACGATGAACAGCGAGATGCCTTTGGTGCCAGCCGGTGCATCCGGCAGGCGGGCCAGCACGATGTGGACGATGTTGTCGGCCATGTCGTGTTCACCGGCCGAGATGAAGATCTTGGTGCCGGAGACTTTGTAGGAACCGTCGGCCTGAGGCTCGGCCTTGGTGCGCAGCATGCCCAGGTCGGTGCCGCAGTGCGGTTCGGTCAGGCACATGGTGCCGGTCCATTCGCCGGACACCAGTTTGGTCAGGTAAGCCTCTTGTTGCTCAGGCGTGCCGTGCTCGGAAATGGTGTTCATCGCGCCATGGGAGAGGCCCGGGTACATGCCCCACGACCAGTTGGCTTCGCCGACCATTTCGCTGACCGCCAGACCCAGGGACTCCGGCAGGCCTTGGCCGCCGTGCTCCACGTCGTGGGCCAGGCTTGGCCAGCCGCCTTCGACGAATTGCTTGTAGGCCTCTTTGAAGCCAGTCGGGGTCTTAACACCGGACTCGCTCCAGGTGCAGCCTTCGATGTCGCCCACACGGTTCAGCGGAGCCAGCACCTGCTCACAAAACTTGGCGCCTTCTTCAAGAATGGCGCTAACCATGTCTGGAGTTGCGTCTGCACAAGCCGGAAGGCTCTGATAGTGCGCCTCGTAGCCGAGCAGTTCGTCACGAACGAAGCGAATATCACGCAAGGGGGCCTTGTAGTCAGGCATAGCGATAAACCTCTGCTGATGTAACCGGGAATGAGCGACCGTTGTCGAAACGATCAAACAGTTGTTTGAAACATACGTTTACGCCCAAATCTTGTCAAGCACCGATCTTTTGCCATTCGTCATCCGACGACCAATTAGCGCGCACGCGGGCCTGACGCTGTTGGCCTGAGCAACGCGCAGCGTGAGAAAGATAGTGGATAGCAGGACTCACGCTGAAAGCGTACCCGTCAGACGGTGCGCTTTCAGCGTGAGTTCAGGCGTAGGTGTCGATCAGGGTGCCAAGCATTTCGTCGGAAGCCTTGGCGACTTTGGCGCCCAGCTCCACCTGAAACCTGCCTTCGGCCATGGCGATATTGCTGCTCACGAGGTCAGACTGCTGACTGCGGTCGACTGAACGCAGGCGATCGGCCTGAGCTTCGGAAGATTGGCTGGTCAACGAACGCTCGATCGTTGTATTGGCGATTTGTCCGGCGGCTTGATCGACACGGTTCTGCCCCGCCTGGACAGTGCTCAGGCCAGCATAAAAAGCGGTATTACCCGAAATTTCCATGGAAGAACTCGTCCTTGCAAAGAGTCGTCAATACCATTGAAGCAGACATACCGGGAAATGGCCCGTCAAAAACACTAATAGCACAGTGCCGCCATCGCCAATACCTTAGTCCAGCAGGTCCAGTTGCAGGTGCTCCGCCACCGCTTCGGCCGTGACCATCTTGAGTTTCGGCACCCGTCCCAGGCACGGCGCCGGGAGGCGTTCGGCGAGGGTTGCGAGGTTTTCTTCCAGGCGTGCGGTCTTCGGATCAATGATGTTCGCCACCCAGCCCGCCAGCTGCAAACCATCCCGGGCAATCGCCTCGGCCGTCAGCAACGCGTGGTTGATGCAGCCCAGGCGTATACCGACCACGAGGATAACCGGCAGGTTGAGCGCCATTGCCAGGTCCGACAGGTTGTCCTGGTCCGCCAATGGCACGCGCCAGCCGCCAGCGCCCTCGATCAGGGTGAAATCGGCCTGCATGTCGAGAATCTCGCGCATCGGCGTCAACAGCGATTGCACCGTCAACGCGATGCCTGCCTCGCGCGCGGCCAGGTGCGGCGCAATCGCCGGCTCCAGCGCCAGCGGATTGACCTGAGCGTAGGTCAGGGGCAGCGAACACTCCGCCAGCAGCGCCAGCGCGTCGGCATTGCGCAGGCCCTTGGGCGTCACCGTGCAGCCAGAGGCCACCGGCTTGCCCGCGGCCGTGCTTAACCCGGCTGATCGCGCGGCATACAGCAGGCCGGCGGCAATCGTGGTCTTGCCGACATCGGTGTCGGTACCGGTGACGAAATACGCGGAGCTCATAAGGGTTTCTCCAAAACGGCATACACCACTTGATAAGTCGCCGGCAGGCCCTGGGCCTGACGAAACTGCTCATAAGCCTCGACCAGGCCGAGAATCCGCGCCCGACCGGTCAAGCCCCCCGGTCGCCCGGGGTTCAGGTTGTGCGCCCCCAAGGCCTTGAGCTCATGGGTCAGGCTGCGCACGTCCGGGTAATGCAGCACATGCGCCTGGTTTTCCAGGCTGATCGCCCGCAAACCGCTGGCCGCGCACAGCTGCTGATAAACGCCAAACTCGCGGAAGCGGTTGACGTGCACCATGCCATCCACCTGACGCCAGCTGTCACGCAGTTCGAACAACGTGCCCACACATAGACTAGCAAATGCGAAAACGCCCCCGGGTTTCAGTACTCGATGGGCCTCGCTGAGTACCGAAGTGAAGTCCGCGCACCACTGCACCGCCAGGCTGGAGAAAATCAGGTCGCACGTTGCATCGCGCAACGGCATGCGCTCGGCGTCGCCGGCGATGAAGTGCGTGGCGCCGCCCAAGGGCCGGGCGTGGTTGAGCATGCCTTCGGCGATGTCCAGCGCCACACCTTGGCTGACGGGAAACCGCTCACCCAGCGCACGACTGAAATGGCCGGTGCCGCACCCAAGGTCGAGCCAGCGCTGCGGCACGAACGCCTGGGGCAAACGGTTGAGCAACTGGCTGCCGACATCACGTTGCAACTCAGCCACGCTGTCGTAGCTCGACGCCGCACGGGAAAACGACGCGGCTACCTGGCGCTTGTCGGGCAAAGCGCCGGGCAATTGGGGAAAAGATAAATCAGTCATCGCCGCACTCATGCAAAAAGGCCTGGATCGCCCCCGCCACACCGTGGGGATTTTCCAGGAGGAACGCGTGGCCGGCCTGTTCGATCAGACCGATTTCAACATCCGGCAGCAGCGCCAGTAACGCCTCGGCGGCTTCGGCCGGCACCAGCCCGTCGAGGCCGGCATACAGATGCAATTGCGGACCGCGGAACGTCTGCAGGGCCTGGCGGGTGTCCAGTTGCGCAAGCAACTCCAGGCCACTCATCAGCACCGCCGGCGAGGAGTGTGGCGCGCCCCCGAGCAACAGCCTCGACAAGCCGCGCGGGTCTTCGGCACCTTGGGCACAGAGCAGTGAAAAGCGCTTCAACGTCGTGCGCGGATCGGTAGCGCAACCCGCCAGGAAGGCATCGAAGGTTTCCCCGGGCATTGCGGTTGGCCATTGTTCATGGCTGACAAAACAAGGGTTGCTCGCCAGTGTCAGCAGGCCACAGCAACGGTCGCCACGACGCGCCGCCAACTCGGACGCAAGCATGCCTCCCAGCGACCATCCACCTAGCCAGGCGTCCTGTGGCACGCTGGCGTCGAGTTCATCGAGCCAATGTTCGAGATGGGTAGAGTCGAGCTCTGGCAGCGGCTCGATTTCCACGCGCAGATGTTCGTCCAGCCCCTGCAAGGCAGCGGCCAATGGCTCCAGCGGCGAAATCCCGAGACCCCAGCCGGGCAGCAGAATCAGTCGATCACGCATGGCCAGGCTCCGGTCCCAGTCGTTCATGACAATCGGCCAGTCCCTCTAACAATAGCTGCACTTGCGCCTCGCTATGGGAAGCGGTCAGGGTCACGCGCAGTCGGGCGCTGCCAGCCGGCACGGTTGGCGGGCGGATGGCGCTTACCATCAATCCGCGTTCGCGCAGCATCTGCGACAAACGCACCGCGCGCCCGGCGTCACCGATCATGATCGGCTGGATAGGCGTGAAGCTGTCCATCAGCTCCAGGCCGATCTGCTCGGCGCCTTGGCGGAACTGGCGAATCAGCGCCTGCAAATGCTCGCGACGCCAATGCTCGCTGCGCAGCAGTTCCAGGCTTTTGAGGGTCGCGCAGGCCAGGGCCGGGGGTTGGCTGGTGGTGTAGATGTAGGGGCGGGCGAACTGGATCAGGCTCTCGATCAACTCTTCGCTGCCGGCGACAAAAGCACCCGCCGTTCCGAACGCCTTGCCGAGCGTGCCGACCAATACCGGCACGTCTTCCTGGCTCAGGCCGAAATGCTCGACGCTGCCGCCACCCTGGGCCCCCAGGGGACCGAAACCGTGCGCGTCATCGACCATCAGCCATGCACCCTTGGCCCTGGTTTCCCGGGCCAGCGCTGGCAGATCGGCAATGTCGCCGTCCATGCTGAACACCCCGTCGGTGACGACCAGCGTATTGCCGGTGGCTTTTTCCAGGCGCTTGGCCAGGCTCGTGGAGTCGTTGTGCAGATAGCGATTGAAACGTGCGCCAGACAACAGCCCCGCATCCAGCAACGAAGCGTGATTGAGCCGGTCTTCGAGCACCGTATCGCCCTGCCCCACCAGCGCCGTGACCGCACCGAGGTTGGCCATGTAGCCGGTGGTGAACAGCAGGGCACGCGGGCGACCGGTGAGGTCGGCCAAGGCTTCTTCCAGGGCGTGATGCGGGGTGCTGTGGCCGATGACCAGATGCGAAGCCCCGCCACCCACGCCCCACTTCGCAGCCCCGGCGCGCCAGGCTTCGATCACTTGCGGGTGATTGGCCAGGCCCAGGTAATCGTTGTTACAGAACGCCAGCAATGGCTGGCCGTCGACCACTACTTGCGGGCCCTGCGGGCTTTGCAGCAATGGACGTTGGCGGTAGAGGTTTTCAGCACGACGGGCAGCCAGGCGTGCGGCGAGATCGAAAGACATGCAGGCCTCGGTGTCAGATCGCAGAGTGCAAAAGTTGCACGATCCCCTGTGGGAGCCAGCCTGCTGGCGATGACGGACTGTCACTCAACATTGATGTCGATTGACCTGACACCATCGCCAGCAGGCTGGCTCCCACAGGTTTGCATTTCTTCAGAAGGATCGGAGGTCAAACAGCCGCGTTATAGAACTGCTCGCTGCTCTTCTGCTCCACCAGCGCCTGTTCGATGGCAGCCTGATGCACTTCGTCGGCGTGTTCTTCGCGGGCTTCCGGCAGGATCCCCAAACGCCCGAACAGTTGCATGTCCTTGTCGGCCTGTGGGTTGGCAGTGGTCAGCAGTTTTTCGCCGTAGAAAATCGAGTTGGCGCCGGCAAAGAACGCGAGGGCCTGCATCTGCTCGTTCATGGCTTCGCGGCCAGCGGACAGGCGCACGTGGGATTTTGGCATCAGGATCCGCGCGACCGCGAGCATGCGGATGAAGTCGAACGGATCGACGTCGTCGGCATTTTCCAGCGGCGTACCGGCGACTTTCACCAGCATGTTGATCGGCACAGACTCCGGATGCTCCGGCAGGTTGGCCAGCTGGATCAGCAGGTTGGCGCGGTCATCGAGGGACTCGCCCATGCCGAGGATGCCGCCGGAGCAGATCTTCATCCCCGACTCACGTACGTAGGCCAGGGTTTGCAGGCGCTCGCTGTAGGTGCGGGTGGTGATGATGCTGCCGTAGAACTCAGGCGAGGTGTCGAGGTTGTGGTTGTAGTAATCGAGGCCGGCCTTGGCCAGCGCTTCGGTCTGGTCCTGATCGAGGCGACCGAGGGTCATGCAGGTTTCCAGACCAAGGGCTTTGACGCCTTCGACCATTTTCAGCACGTAAGGCATGTCTTTGGCCGATGGATGTTTCCACGCCGCGCCCATGCAGAAACGGGTCGAACCGATGGCCTTGGCACGCGCAGCCTCTTCGAGGACCTTCTGCACTTCCATCAGCTTTTCTTTTTCCAGGCCGGTGTTGTAGTGACCGGACTGCGGACAATATTTGCAATCTTCCGGGCAGGCACCGGTCTTGATCGACAGCAGGGTCGATACCTGGACGCGGTTGGCGTCGAAATGCGCGCGGTGCACCGTCTGCGCCTGGAACAACAGGTCATTGAATGGCTGAACGAAGAGTGCTTTGACTTCGGCCAAAGACCAGTCATGACGCAAAGTTGCAGAGGTGCTGGCGCTCATGGGCGTTTCCTTTGTTTTATGCTTTGGCAGGCGACCGGGAAAGGGAATTTCCACCGGCGCATCACAGGTGTTTCGGCATATTTAAGGAAGAGCCATGCGCTGTCAACCACGATACGACAAGCAGGTTTACATCTGGTTAAAAAACAAACAGCACTGTTTGCTGTGTGATGAAGCGGCTGATGGCTCCACGCCCATTTGCATGGCTTGCGAAACCGAACTGCCCTGGCTCGGCGAGCACTGCCAGACCTGCGCCCTGCCCTTGCCCGCTGCCGGCCTGACGTGCGGCCAGTGCCTCAAGCAGCCTCCGGCGTTTGAACGAGTGGTTGCGCCCTGGACTTACAACTTCCCGATCGACAGCCTGATCACCCGCTTCAAGCACAGCGCGCAATGGCCGTTGGGCCACCTGCTCGGCGAACTTCTCGCTCAATCCCTGCAACATCGCTTCGACGATGACTTGCCGCGACCCGATGCGCTGGTCCCCGTGCCGATGGCTGCCCGGCGCCTGCGCCAACGAGGCTTCAATCAGGCTGCAATGCTGGCGCGTTGGCTCAGCGAACGCCTCGATGTGCCTTCCGATGAACGGTTGCTATCGAGAACCCAGGACACCAACGCCCAACAAGACCTCAGCGCCGCGGCCCGCAAAAAGAACCTGCAACATGCCTTCGCCCTGGCACCCGACGTATCAGTGAAGAATCGCCATCTGGCGCTGGTGGACGACGTACTGACCACGGGTGCCACCGCGCAAGCACTGGCTTGCCTGCTGATGGACGCAGGCGCCACACGGGTCGACGTCTATTGCCTGGCACGTACACCCAAACCTGGCGAGTCGCCGTGACTTGACTCCCGGGCCCCGAGCCGCCAACGTCCTCTCCATCGTCATTGCCCAAAGCGTCTTGCCATGTCCTTGCCTACGCTGTTGTCCCAGCACATTGTCCGCCGCCCGCAACGCATTGCCCTGCTGCAACACATCGCCGAGCAGGGCTCGATCACCCGCGCGGCGAAAAGCGCGGGCCTGAGCTACAAGGCCGCCTGGGATGCCATCGATGAACTCAACAACCTTGCGCAAAAACCGTTGGTGGAGCGCAGTGTCGGCGGCAAAGGCGGTGGCGGCGCGAAACTGTCCACCGAGGGCGAGCGTGTGCTACGCCTCTATCAAAAGCTGCAGGTGTTGCAGGCCCAGGTCCTGGAGGCTGCCGAAGACGCCAGCGACCTCGACTTGCTCGGTCGCCTGATGCTCAGGACCAGCGCACGCAATCAGTTGCACGGCAAGGTGGTGGCCATTGAAACCCAGGGCCACAACGACCGGGTCCGCCTTGAACTGGCCGAAGGCTTGAGCATCGCTGCGCAGATCACCCACGACAGCACCGTGCGCCTGGACCTGCAAACCGGCACCGAAGTGGTCGCCCTGATCAAGGCCGGTTGGCTCGATGTGCTGGGCAGCGGCGACGAGGCAACACCCGGACACAATTGCCTCGAAGGCGTCATCGAGGAAATCCTCGACGCCGAAGACGGCCCCTGCGAAGTGCGTATCGGCCTGCCCAACGGCCAGACGCTCTGCGCCCTGGCCGAGCCCTGGCATTTGCAATCGCGCAAGCTGACCAGCGGCAAACCGGTGCGCGCACAGTTCTCCCCGTCCAACGTATTGCTCGGCACGCCGCTTTAAATACACCTGCAACAAAAGCGTCATCGTCCGCCATTAAGGTGACTGCAAAAATCGCAGGGAGCCTGATGTGAGCCTATTAGAAGACAACCAACCCACCGACCTCGAACAGATGGTCGGCCTCAGCCGCCGTGGTTTCATCAGCGCAGGCGCCTTGTGCGGTGCCGCCATGTTCCTCGGCGGCAACCTGCTGAGCCGCAGCGCACTGGCCGCCAGTGTCAGCGCCGGCACCAGCCGGTTGCTGGGTTTCGAGAGCATCCCCGCCGCGACCAGCGACGCGATCAGCCTGCCACCCGGCTACAAGTCTTCGGTACTGATCAGCTGGGGTCAGCCCCTGCAGAACAACGGCCCGGCCTTCGACGCGAGTGGCAACGGCAGCGCCGAGCATCAGGAAGTCCAGTTCGGCGACAACAACGACGGCATGAGCCTGTTCGCCTTCCCCGATGACAACAACCGGGCGCTGATGGCGATCAACAACGAATACACCAACTACCGCTACCTCTACCCCCACGCGGGCATGCCGCAATCAGCGCAGGAAGTGCACAAGGCCCTGGCCTGCGAAGGCGTGTCGGTGATCGAAGTGCAGCGCAAGGAGGGTCATTGGCAGTTCGTCCAGGGCTCGCCCTACAACCGGCGCATCCACGGCAATTCGCCGATCAGCCTGAGCGGCCCGGCTGCCGGTCACGCACTGCTGAAAACCAATGCCGATGCGCAAGGCAAGACCGTCCTCGGCACGTTCCAGAACTGCGCCAACGGCAAGACGCCTTGGGGCACCTACCTGACCTGTGAAGAGAACTTCACCGATTGCTTTGGCAGTACCAATGCCGAGCAGAAATTCGACGCCGCGCAGAAACGCTACGGCGTGGTGGCGACCAGCAAAGACATCAACTGGCATCAACACGATTCGCGCTTCGACCTGGCGAACAATCCCAACGAACTCAACCGCCACGGCTGGGTGGTCGAGATCGACCCGTTCGACCCGAAATCGACCCCGGTCAAGCGCACCGCACTGGGCCGTTTCAAACACGAAAACGCCGCCCTGGCTGAAACCAAAGACGGCCACGCCGTGGTGTACATGGGCGACGATGAGCGCGGCGAGTTCATCTACAAGTTCGTCAGCCGCGACAAGATCAACCACAAGAACCCCAAGGCCAACCGCGACCTGCTGGACCACGGCACCCTGTACGTGGCCCGTTTCGATGCAGGCGACGGCAATGCCGATCACCCCAAAGGCCAGGGTGAATGGATCGAACTGACCCACGGCAAAAACGGCATCGACGCCAGCAGCGGTTTTGCCGACCAAGGCGAGGTGTTGATTCATGCCCGTCTGGCGGCCAGCGTGGTGAAAGCCACGCGCATGGACCGTCCGGAATGGATCGTCGTCAGCCCCACGGACGGTCAGGTTTACTGCACCCTGACCAACAACGCCAAACGCGGCGAAGAGGGGCAACCGGTGGGCGGGCCGAACCCGCGCGAAAAGAATGTCTACGGGCAGATCCTGCGCTGGCGCACCGACCGCGATGACCACGCCTCGAACACCTTTGCCTGGGATCTGTTCGTGGTCGCCGGCAACCCGCAAGTGCATGCCGGCACGCCGAAGGGCGGTTCGTCGAACATCACCCCGCAGAACATGTTCAACAGCCCGGATGGGTTGGCGTTCGATAAGGCCGGTCGGCTGTGGATACAAACCGATGGCGATTCGAGCAATGCCGGTGATTTCGCCGGCATGGGCAACAACCAGATGCTCTGCGCCGACCCTGCGACCGGGGAAATTCGTCGGTTCATGGTCGGGCCGATCGGCTGCGAAGTGACGGGCATCAGTTTTTCGCCAGACCAGAAGACGTTGTTTGTCGGGATCCAGCATCCGGGGGAGAACGGTGGTTCGACCTTCCCTGAGCACCTGCCGAACGGCAAGCCGCGGTCTTCGGTGATGGTGATCACCCGGGAGGATGGCGGGGTCGTCGGCGCCTGACAGGGCCTCTTCGCTGGCAAGCCAGCTACAAAGTCATGCGCGATTTCAAAAATGGCGAATGACCTGTAGGAGCTGGCTTGCCAGCGAAGGCGTCAGCACAGTCACAACCTATCCATGTCTGTCTGCGCTACCATGCCTGGCCGGACGCAGCAGCCTGCTGCGCGCAGGAGTCAGCATGGCCCACCCGTTTGAAACGCTCACCCCAGACCTCGTGCTCGATGCCGTCGAAAGCATCGGTTTTCTCAGCGATGCCCGCATTCTGGCGCTCAACAGCTACGAAAACCGTGTCTACCAGGTCGGCATCGAAGACGCCGAGCCGCTGATCGCCAAGTTCTACCGCCCACAGCGCTGGACCAACGAAGCGATCCTTGAAGAACACCAGTTCACCTTTGAACTCGCCGGGGTCGACGTGCCGGTCGTCGCGCCGATGATCCATAACGGTGAAACCCTGCACGAACACAATGGCTTCCGTTTCACCCTGTTCCCCCGCCGCGGCGGCCGCGCGCCGGAACCCGGCAACCTCGATCAGCTGTATCGCCTGGGACAACTGCTCGGCCGCCTGCATGCGGTGGGCTCGACCAAGCCGTTCGAGCACCGTGAGGCGCTGGCGGTGAAAAACTTCGGCCATGACTCGCTGACGACCTTGCTCGAAGGCAATTTCATCCCCCGCAGCCTGCTGCCGGCCTACGAGTCCGTGGCCCGCGATCTGCTCAAGCGTGTGGAAGATGCCTACAGCAATACGCCGCACCAGAACATCCGCATGCACGGCGACTGCCACCCCGGCAACATGATGTGCCGCGACGAGATGTTCCACATCGTCGACCTGGACGACTGCCGCATGGGACCGGCGGTGCAGGACATCTGGATGATGCTGGCCGGCGATCGTCAGGACTGCCTGGGTCAGTTGTCAGAACTGATGGACGGCTACAACGAATTCCACGACTTCAATCCCCGGGAACTGGCGCTGATCGAACCCCTGCGCGCATTGCGCCTCATGCACTACAGCGCCTGGCTCGCACGGCGTTGGGACGACCCGGCGTTTCCGCGCAGTTTTCCGTGGTTTGGTACGGAGCGGTATTGGGGAGATCAGGTGTTGGCGTTGCGCGAGCAGCTGGCGGCGCTCAATGAAGAGCCACTGAAACTCTTCTGAGAAACACAAATTCACTGTGGGAGCGGGCTTGCTCGCGAATGCGGTGTGTCAGTCGACATCAAGTTTGCTGACACTGCGCATTCGCGAGCAAGCCCGCTCCCACATTTGTTCTGTGTTCACAATTGCCCAACCTATTCAGGCAGGACATTCGTAGACAAATCTCCTTACAATCCCCTCTTTGTTAGCTGCCTAAGCAAGGATTCTGCATGCAAGCCGCCAACCCGCGTCGCGGGTACATCCTGGGCCTGAGTGCCTACATCATCTGGGGACTTTTCCCGCTCTATTTCAAAGCCATCGCCAGCGTGCCCGCCGTGGAGATCATCATTCACCGCGTACTGTGGTCTGCGCTGTTCGGCGCCTTGCTGCTGATGGTCTGGAAACACCCGGGCTGGTGGCGCGAGCTGCGGGAGAATCCGCGCCGGCTGGCGATCCTGGCCCTGAGCGGCACGCTGATCGCCGCCAACTGGCTTACCTATGTGTGGTCGGTGAACAACGGGCGCATGCTGGAGGCCAGCCTCGGCTACTACATCAACCCCTTGGTGAACGTACTGTTGGGGATGCTGATCCTCGGCGAACGGCTGCGCCGCATGCAATGGATTGCTGTGGGACTGGCGGCGGTTGGCGTGGCGCAACAGGTCTGGCAAGTCGGCAGCCTGCCCTGGGTGTCGCTGGTGCTGGCATTGACCTTCGGTTTCTACGGGCTGATTCGCAAGCAGGCGCCGGTCAAGGCGCTCCCGGGGTTGGTGGTCGAAACCTGGATGCTGGTGCCGATCGCGCTGGCCTGGTTGCTGCTCAATCCAACCGCCAGCAGCGCCCAGGCTGAATTCTGGACCACCTCCGAAGCCTGGTGGCTGGTGGCTGCCGGCCCGGTGACGCTGGTGCCGTTGGTCTGTTTCAACGCCGCCGCGCGGCATCTGCCCTACACGACACTTGGATTCCTCCAATACCTGGCGCCGACCCTGGTGCTGCTGCAAGCCGTCCTGCTGTTTGGCGAACACTTGTCGTCCAGTACGCTGGTGGCGTTCATCTTCATCTGGGCCGGCCTGGCGGTTTACAGCATCGATGCCTGGTTCAGCCTGCGTCGGCGCAGCTGATCAAAAAACGCACAAACCTCTGCAGGCCACGTTCTCCGTGGCCTGCACCGATCCTTCCCAAGGTTATCCACAGCGTGATCCCCGCCGTTTGTGCGCAAGTTGCTGAAACTGCTGGTTTTTTGATCAATCTTTGATAAGCCACGTCCGGCGTGGCCTGGCGGGCTGTCTCTACAGGTTATCCACAGGCAGGTGCACGTTTAATCTGGATAACCCGATCAAGGCTCACTGCGCAGTACCAATTCCACCATCAGATCGTCCGCCAGGGTTTCCAGGCGCGATTGCAGCACGTCCAGGGACAGCGTCAACGGCACCGCCAGTATCGCTTCGGCGTGGAACAGCGGCTCGCTGCTCATGGGCGCCGGACGCACTTCGGTCACCAGTCTTTCCAGGTTGACCCCCTGCTCACTGAGCAAGCGCGTGATGTCGCGCACGATCCCCGGCCGATCATTGCCCACCAGTTCCATGGCGATCGGTTTCCAGGTGCACGACTGTTCGATACCGCTTTCGGCGATCAATACGCGAATGCCATGGGCCGACAACCCTTGCAAGGCATCGACCAGTGAATCGTAGGCTTCCGCAGGCACCCCGACCCGAAGAATCCCGGCGAATTGCCCAGCCATGCGTGACATGCGGCTTTCCAGCCAGTTGCCGCCCTGCTCGGCGATGCATTGGGCAATGCGCTCGACCTGCCCAGGCTTGTCCGGTGCAAAAACAGTGAGTACGAGGTGGTCCATGGCGCAGCCCTCTTTTGTTATTGAAAGAGAAGTATAGGCAAGGGTGGTTGCTGTGCTGAATCGACTGACGCCATCGCCTGCAGGAGCTGGCTTGCCAGCGAAGCGATGCACCACCGATCTGAGCGAACAATAAATCGTGTACAACTTTTTATATTTAACTGGAACAATCTCATGGTTTTTTGAGAACATCCCGATCCGCGACGTGACTGCAATGCGTCATGGGGTCGCAGAACGACGTAATTAGTCTAATTTTCACAACCGCAACTCATCATGTAGTATGCCGCTGCGCGCACTACATAACGTTGGATCGATGTCCGCCACAGGCGCAGTCGCATCCCTGAAAGCCCTGTCAGCAAGGCCCTAAAGCCGTTGATTGGTCCCCACCCAGCCGTCAGAAATGGCATGTACTGGTCGCAGGGTTTGTGGTTTAAATGGCCAGAGGCTTCATTGTTAAATTGAAGAGCTGAAAAGCGAAATAGCTGAGCAGAGTGAGGCAAGCAATGACTGAACACGTTCAAGTCGGTGGCCTGCAGGTCGCCAAAGTCCTGTTCGACTTCGTGAACAACGAAGCCATTCCCGGTACCGGCCTCACCGCCGATAAGTTCTGGGCCGGTGCCGACAAGGTCATTCATGACCTGGCGCCGAAGAACAAAGCCCTACTCGCCAAACGCGATGATTTCCAGGCTCGTATCGATTCCTGGCACCAGGAACGCGCCGGCCAGGCGCACGATGCCGTGGCTTATAAAGCCTTCCTGCAAGACATCGGTTATCTGCTGCCAGAAGCGGCCGATTTCCAGGTAACGACGCAAAACGTCGATGAAGAAATCGCCCGCATGGCCGGTCCACAACTCGTGGTGCCGGTGATGAATGCCCGCTTCGCGCTCAACGCCTCGAACGCCCGCTGGGGTTCGCTGTATGACGCGCTCTACGGCACCGACGCCATCAGCGAAGGTGACGGCGCGGAGAAAGGCAAAGGCTACAACAAGGTTCGCGGCGACAAGGTCATCGCCTTCGCCCGCGCCTTCCTCGACGAAGCGGCGCCCTTGGCAGCCGGCTCCCACGTCGATTCCACGCACTACAACATCGTTGACGGCAAACTGGTGGTCGCCCTCAAAGGCGGCAGCAACAGCGGCCTGCGCAACGATGCCCAGCTGATCGGTTTCCAGGGCGATGCCTCGGCACCCACCGCGATCCTGCTGAAAAACAACGGCCTGCACTTCGAAATCCAGGTTGATGCCAGTACCCCGGTCGGCCAGACCGACGCAGCGGGTGTCAAAGACATCCTGATGGAAGCCGCGCTGACCACCATCATGGACTGCGAAGACTCGGTCGCCGCCGTCGACGCCGATGACAAGGTGGTGATCTACCGCAACTGGCTCGGCCTGATGAAGGGCGACCTGTCGGAAGAAGTCGCCAAGGGCGGCAAGACGTTTACCCGCACCATGAACGCCGACCGCACCTACACCGGTGTCGACGGTAACGCGGTGAACCTGCACGGTCGTTCGTTGTTGTTCGTGCGCAACGTCGGTCACCTGATGACCATCGACGCGATCCTCGATAAAGACGGCAACGAAGTGCCTGAGGGCATCCTCGATGGCCTGGTGACTTGCCTGGCGGCGATGCACAACCTCAACGGCAACACTTCGCGCAAAAACACCCGCACCGGCTCCGTCTACATCGTGAAGCCGAAGATGCACGGTCCTGAAGAAGCGGCGTTCACCAACGAGCTGTTCGGGCGCATCGAAGACGTGCTGGGCTTGGCGCGCAACACCCTGAAAGTCGGCATCATGGACGAGGAACGCCGTACCACGGTCAACCTCAAGGCCTGCATCAAGGCCGCCAGCGAGCGCGTGGTATTCATCAATACCGGTTTCCTTGACCGCACGGGCGATGAAATCCACACCTCCATGGAAGCCGGCCCGATGGTGCGCAAGGCTGACATGAAGGCGGAAAAATGGATCGGCGCCTACGAGAACTCCAACGTCGATATCGGCTTGAGCACCGGCCTGCAAGGTCGCGCGCAGATCGGTAAAGGCATGTGGGCCATGCCGGACCTGATGGCAGCGATGCTGGAACAGAAAATCGCTCACCCATTGGCCGGTGCCAACACCGCGTGGGTACCTTCGCCGACCGCCGCTGCGTTGCACGCGCTGCACTACCACAAGGTCGACGTGTTCGCCCGTCAGGCCGAACTGGCCAAGCGTGCCCATGCGTCGGTGGACGACATCCTGACCATCCCGCTGGCCGTGAACCCGCAGTGGACCGCCGAACAGATCCAGAACGAACTGGACAACAATAGCCAGGGCATCCTGGGTTATGTGGTGCGCTGGATCGACCAGGGTGTTGGTTGCTCGAAGGTGCCGGACATCAATGACGTCGGCCTGATGGAAGACCGTGCCACGCTGCGTATTTCCAGCCAGCACATCGCCAACTGGCTGCGCCATGGCATCGTCACCGAAGAGCAAGTGATGGAAAGCCTCAAGCGCATGGCGCCGGTGGTGGATCGTCAGAACGCCGGTGATGCGCTGTACCGTCCGCTGGCACCGAACTTCGACAGCAACATCGCCTTCCAGGCGGCGGTCGAACTGGTGGTGGAAGGTACCAAGCAGCCGAACGGCTATACCGAGCCGGTTCTGCACCGTCGTCGTCGCGAGTTCAAGGCCAGGAACGCGCTGTAAAATATAGTTGCTCGACAACAATCCCCCGGCCTTACGACCGGGGGATTATTGTTTTTGCCCCGTTATTTCCTGAGCCGTAAGGCGCTTTCAGCGATGTAGTTCGCAATTCTTGGTGCAAACATGAATATGGCAATACCCAGGACCGTAAGCACGAGGGCAAATAGTTTCACGCCTTCAATGGGTTCATCGAGCACATACCATGAAGTCAGGATACCGGATACCGGAACGATGACAGACAACGGGGCAACCTGGCTCGCCGGATACTTCCTGATCAAGCGGTTCCACGCCCAATAACCGAAAATGGTCGCCACGTACGCCTGGAACAGGATGGACAACAACACCGACGTATTCAAGTCCGTCAACAACGCCTCAAAGGGCTCAGCCCCCTTCACCCAATAAGTCATCAGGTACAGCGGCGCAATTGCATACAGACTCGACCAGACGACGAAGGAAAAGATGTCGACGACCTTGCTTTTCTTGATCAGTACATTGCAAAGACTCCAGCAAAAGGCTGCCAGTAGTATCAGGAACAGACCTTGGCTCTGGTCATGCGATTCGGTCATATGAATGATGAACATCAGCCCCACCAATGCCAGGAGAATACCTGCTACCTGAATGGCCGACATTTTTTCGCCGAATAACATCACTCCCCATATGACCGTAAAAAAGGCACTGAATTGCAGGAGCAAAGAAGTCACACCAGCACTGACCCCGAGAAACATTCCGTAGTTCATCAGCCAACACATTCCGACCCCGAACAACAAACCGTAAAGCGCGAGGGTTGAGGCACTGATGTTTTTCGGCTTAGGAACGAAAAACACCAACGGAAATGCACAAAAAGTGAAACGCAAGGCAGTCAGCATAAACGGGTCTATTCCATCGAGGCTGATATCAATGACCGAATAGTTGCTACCCCACATGACTGTTACTACGAGAATCAAAAGCAAGTCGCGCCAATCCATTTTTATCATGTTGTTCCCTTATAACCATCCACACGCACACACGTGAAAACTCTAACTTCCAGGCAAAAATGGAATCACTCAGCAAAATGAGAACACGCTTGTTCAATAGCGCCACTCAATGAGTCGCTTCCGGGCTAAGAAATCGGCATGTAATGATTAGTTATTATTTTTCTGAGTTGATTAAAAAACGGACACAACAAAAGTCATCCGAACTTCAATATTTGGGAAGATATCTGAAAACTTGAGCAACAACCGCCAGCTATTTATGAGCAGACTTGTCTCAACTCAAGGAGAAAAATTTAATTACACCCAGGAGAACGCAAACTCCACTCAAACACGGTTGAAAGGAGATACGAGGCAACTATCACTTACAAATGTTTGGTTACTGAATTCCTAGTTCTTGCTTGACCAGCGCTAACAACTTGTCGGCATCAATCGGCTTGAGCAGAAAGTCCACTACGCTCAGGTGCATCGCGGCTATCGCGTCTTTTACGTCGGCGTCGCCGGAGACGATGATGATCGGCATCGCCGCCCGCACAGACTCCCGCACCTGGCGAATCAGGTCCAGGCCATCGATATGGCCCATGCGCAGGTCGGTGATCACCAGGCCAATCGAGGGTTTCTCTTCCAACATCTTGAGTGCGGTTTCGCCACTGGCTGCCGTCATGCAACGAATGCCGTCCAATGCCAGGATCTCCGACAACAACTCTCGGGCGTCCTTGTCGTCGTCGACGATCAGCACCCGTTGCGGCGGCAGGTCGGGTTCCAGCATGACGTCACTGAGCGCCTGGCGCTCGGCGTCACTCAAAATATCGTGGTCGGACATGGCATTCTCTACATGTTCAATTCAATTCCCTAGCACAGTGGTGAGACATCGCTGAGCACACCATCAATGTGCACTCCGTCGGAAAATTTTCCAATAGGGCAAAGGTGAGGTTTTTCTCACGTTTGGGTAGGTTCTTTCCGAATCTGCATCACGTTTGCGGCCTACCTAGACTTACGTCCAATGGGCACCCCGACCGTAGGGGTCGACCATGGGTGAGTCATCCGACAACAACAATTCAAAAAAAGACTGCGGTAATGGTTATGAGTAAAGCGGACGCCTTCACACAGGCAGGGAAAACCGCGGTGTTGCAGAACATCCAGGGCACTTTGCAATTCCTTCAGCGCTTCCCGCCCTTCAACCAGATGGAACACGCGCACCTGGCGTACCTGGTCGAGCAATGTCAGCTGCGTTTTTATGCCCCCGGCGAGAGCATCATCAAGCCCGCGGACGGCCCGGTTGAGCACTTTTACATCGTCAAGCAGGGTCGGGTCGTCGGCGAACGGCCGCACACGGCCAAGGGCGGCACCGAAACCACTTTCGAAATCACCACCGGCGAGTGTTTCCCCCTCGCTGCGTTGCTGGGGGAGCGTGCGACCCGTACCGAACATCTCGCCGCCGAAGACACCTTTTGCCTGCAGCTGAACAAACTTGCATTCATCAAGTTGTTCGCCATTTCCGGCACCTTCCGCGATTTTGCCCTGCGTGGTGTGAGCAGCCTGCTGGACCAGGTCAATCAGCAGGTCCAGCAAAAAGCCGTGGAAACCCTGGGCACCCAATATTCTCTCAACACCCGCCTGGGTGAATTGGCCATGCGCCATCCAGTGATGTGCAGCCCAATCACACCCCTGCGTGAGGCCGTGACCCAGATGCACGAGCAGCAGGTCGGCAGCATTGTGATCGTCAATGAACATAAGGCGCCGCTGGGGATTTTCACCCTGCGTGATCTGCGTCATGTGGTGGCCAACGGCACCGGCGACTTCAGCGAGGCGATCGAGCGGCATATGACCCGGTCGCCGTTTTTTCTGTCTCCGGACCACAGCGCCTTCGATGCCGCGATTGCAATGACCGAGCGGCATATCGCCCACGTCTGCCTGGTCAAGGATCAGCGCCTGTGCGGCGTGGTCTCCGAACGCGATCTGTTTTCCCTGCAACGGGTCGACCTGGTGCACTTGGCGCGCACCATTCGCAGCGCCCAGCGTGTGGAAAACCTGGTGCTGCTGCGGGGCGAGATCGGTCAACTGGTGGAGCGCATGCTGGCCCACGGCGCGTCTTCGACCCAGATCACCCACATCATTACTCTGCTCAACGACCACACCGTATGCCGGGTGATCGAGCTGACCCTGGCCGAGAAAGGCGACCCGGGTATCCCGTTCAGCTGGCTGTGTTTCGGCAGCGAAGGTCGCCGCGAACAGACGCTGCACACCGACCAGGACAACGGCATTCTGTTCGAAGCACAGGACGCCGCCCACGCCGCCGAGATTCGCGGAAAACTGCTGCCCATCGCCCATCAGATCAACCAGAGCCTGGCGCTCTGCGGTTTCACCCTGTGCAAAGGCAACATCATGGCCGGCAATCCCGAGCTGTGCCTGTCCCGGGCCGAATGGGCGCGACGCTTTGCGGCGTTTATCCGAGAGGCCACGCCAGAGAACCTGTTGGGTTCAAGTATTTACTTCGATTTGCGCGTGGTCTGGGGCAGCGAGCAAGGCTGCGAACAGTTGCGTCGGGGGATTCTCGACCAGGTGGCCGACAACCGCCTGTTCCAGCGCATGATGGCGGAAAACGCACTGCGCAATCGTCCTCCCGTAGGACGTTTCCGTGAGTTCGTGCTGGCGCGCAAAAATGGTGAGAAGGCCACTCTGGACCTGAAGATCCAGGGCCTGACTCCCTTCGTCGACGGCGCGCGGTTACTTGCCCTGGCCCACGGCATCGAAGCGAACAACACATTAGAGCGCTTCCGCCAGCTGGTGGCCAAGGAGGTCATCGAGCCACTGGACGGCGCGGCGTACGAAGAGGCTTATCACTTCATCCAGCAAACCCGCATGCAACAACATCAGCTGCAGACCCGGGAAAATTTGCCCTACTCCAACCGGGTCGATCCCGACAGCCTCAATCATCTGGATCGACGCATCCTGCGTGAATCCCTGCGCCAGGCTCAACGCCTGCAAAGCAGCCTGACCCTGCGGTACCAACTATGAGCCTGTTTTCATGGCTGCGCCCCGCAGGCCCAAGCTTGTCCGTAGAGCTGCAGCAGCGCCTTCAATGCCTGCCAACGGTGGGCGGATTGAGTGAATGCAGCCTGCGCGAGCAGCGCTGGGTCGTGCTCGACCTGGAAACCACCGGGCTGAACATGAACAAGGACCGAGTACTGTCCATCGGCGCCGTGGTCATCGAGGATGGCGCAATCGACTTCAGTCGCCAGTTCGAGCGCACGTTGCAATGCGACGAACTCAAACTCGGCCCCAGTGTGCTGATTCACGGCCTGGGACCCAGCGCCATTGCCGCCGGCAGCGATCCGGCCGAAGCGTTACTGGAGTTCATGGAGTTTGTCGGCGACAGCCCGGTGCTGGCCTTTCATGCGCCGTTCGACCAGCACATGCTGGGACGCGCATTGAAAGATCACCTGGGCTACAAGTTGCAGCATGCTTTCCTGGATGTGGCGGATATCGCCCCTTTGCTGTGTCCCCAGGCCAACATCCGCGAAGCCGGTCTGGACGAGTGGATCGACTGGTTCAAGCTGGAAGTCTTCGAGCGTCACAACGCCAGCGCCGACGCCCTGGCGACCGCCGAACTGGCGCTGATCCTGTTCAGCCGCGCGCGTCAGCAGCATATCCATAGCCCGTTGAACTTGCAGCAGCGGTTGAATCAGTGGAAGCGGCGGCAGCAAACCCATTCCTTTTGACACCCCCCCTGTAGGAGCGAGCTTGCTCGCGAAAAAACATCAGGCGCATCGGTCCTACCGGCAAAACGCGTCATCGTTGACGTTTTTCGCGAGCAAGCTCGCTCCTACAAGGTCTTACGACAAACCCTACCCCTACCCGACCGGTGTCAATTGCTTACCTTCCTCGCCTCTGACAGAATCGCGAACAATTCTCGTTAGTTAACACTTCCCAATCGGTGATGCTGCGTGTCGTCAGTCCCAAGCCCGCAAAGTGAGCTCGTTGGTGCGCTATATCGCGACCACCGCGGTTGGCTATTGGCCTGGCTACGGCGCAATGTCGCCTGCCCGCAACGGGCCGAGGACCTGAGCCAGGACACCTTCGTGCGCCTGCTCGGACGTGAGGAACTCAAAGAGCCGCGCGAGCCGCGGGCGTTCCTGGTGGCGATTGCCAAGGGCCTGCTGTTCGACTACTTCCGCCGCGCCGCGCTGGAACAGGCTTACCTCACCGAACTGATGCTGATTCCAGAAGCCGAACAACCGTCGGTGGAAGAACAGCAAATGATCCTCGAAGACCTGAAAAACATCGATCGTCTGCTGGGCAAGCTGTCGAGCAAGGCCCGTGCGGCGTTTCTCTACAATCGTCTCGATGGCCTGGGCCACGCGGAAATTGCCGAGCGCCTCGGGGTGTCGGTGCCGCGGGTGCGCCAGTACCTGGCCCAGGGCATCCGTCAGTGCTACATCGCCTTGTACGGTGAGCCAACATGAGCCCGGTCAGCTCCAAGCCGGTGTCGGCGCAGGTGCTCGATGCCGCCATCGCCTGGCAACTGTCCCTGGACTCCGGCAACCCGGTGGAACGCGAAGAGTTCGCCAAATGGCACGCCGCCCACGAAGAACACGCCCGCGCCTGGCGTCAACTGGGCATGCTCGACCAGCGTTTCAGCGTCGCCAGCGGCCCGGCCCGCACCGCCCTGCTGCAATCGCGCGAAGGCATTCGCCGGCGGGTGCGCAAGCTTGGCAGCGGCCTGGCCAGCGTCGTTGCAGTGCTGGGGTTGGCGCTGTTTGCCGGTGAGCGTTACCTGCCAATCGACTATTGGCTGGCCGACCAACGCACCGCCACCGGCGAGCAACGCACCATCCGCCTGGATGATGGCACCCTGATCAACCTCAACACCCACAGTGCGGTGGACGTGCGTTTCGATGAGAAGCAGCGGCTGGTCATCCTGCAGGAAGGCGAAATCCTGATCGAAACCGGTCACGGCGATGCCCGGCCGTTTATCGTTGAAACCCGCGAAGGCAGCATGCGCGCCCTGGGTACGCGGTTCCTGGTCAAGCGTGAAGAGCAAGGCACGCGACTGAGCGTGCTGCAATCGGCGGTGGCCGCCCATCCGCAATCCAGTCCCGAAGAGCAAATTCTGCGCGAAGGCCAGCAAATGCTGATTCGCAGCGACGGCCTGGGCCCGATTGCCGCGCTCAACCTCGGCGCCGATGCCTGGACCCGCGGCATGCTGGTGGTGGACAACGCGCGGCTGGAGGATCTGGTGCGTGAAATCGGTCGCTATCGCCCGGGTCACCTGGGTGTGGCGCCGGAAGTGGCTGATCTGCGGATCACCGGTAGCTTCCCACTCAAGGATACCAACCTGGCCCTGAACGCGTTGTTGCCGACCCTGCCGGTGCAGATCGAACAGCACACGCCATGGTGGGTGACGGTGGCGGCCAAGCCCTGACAGGTGGTGCAGGACACCGTGCAAATGATGAATCGAAATTATTTTCATCCAGCCCTATCACTTTTTGATTTTCGTCCGGCACCTAGGCAATTGAGAAGTATTCACTTTCAGGAGCCGCTGTATGTCCCGTTCGCTAGACACCTTGTTGCGCCCCGGTTTGCTGGCGCTTGCCATCGCTCTTTGCTCTCCCTTGGCCAGCAGCCAACTGATCGCCGCTGAACAGGCGTCCAGTGTTCGCGCTTACAACCTGCCGGCCGCCCCCCTGGCCAGCACCCTGAACCATATCGCCAGCCAGGCCGGCCTGGCGCTGTCGTTGAACCCGTCGCTGGCCGCCGGCAAGACGTCGGCCCCGGTCCAGGGCCAGTTCGACGCGGCCGGCGCCCTGCGCGAAGCCCTGCGTGGCACCGGTCTGCAACTGGAACAAAGCGGCGGCACCTACACCCTGGTGGCGGTGCCCGAGGGCGTGATGGCGCTGCCGGCGACCAGCGTCATCGGCGTGGAAGCAGATACTGAAAACGCCTGGGGCCCGGTGCAGGGGTATCTGGCCAAGCGCACGGCCGCCGGGACCAAGACCGACACCGCGCTGGTCGAGGTGCCGCGTTCGATTTCGATTGCAACGCGCGACCAGATGGACGACCGCAACGTGCACAGCCTCGACGACGCCGTGCGCTACATGCCCGGCATCACCGCCAGCAGCTACGGCAGCGATACCCGCGCCGACTGGTTGCGCGTGCGCGGCTTCGAGCCGACCCAGTTCCTCGATGGCCTGCCACTGCCTAAAGGCGTGTACGCCAACCCGAAACAGGAGACCTGGAACCTCGATCGCCTGGCCCTGCTGCGTGGCCCGGCTTCGTCGATCTACGGCCAGACCCCGCCGGGCGGCCTGCTGGACATGGTCAGCCGCCGTCCCAGCGCTGAATCGAGCAACGAGATCCAGATGCAGTACGGCAGCGACAATCATCGCCAGATCAACTTCGCCAGCACCGGCAAGATCGACGATGAAGGACAATTCCTCTACGGCCTGAGCGGTGTGGTCCGCGACAGCGGGACGCAGATCGACCACGTCGACAACAAGCGCTACAACATTGCGCCCAGCCTGACCTGGAACATCGACGAAGACACCACCTTCACTCTGCTCTCGCAGTTCACTCGTGACGATACCGGGATCACCAGCCAGTTCCTGCCGATCCAGGGCACCAGGATCCATTCACCGCTCGGCGATATTTCCCACCACAAAAACCTGGGCGACCCGGACTGGGAATACTACGACCGCACCTACTACGCACTGGGTTACGCCTTTGAACATCGTTTGAACGATGTCTGGCAGTTCCGCCAGAACCTGCGCTACACCAAGTCGGACCTGTCCTTCCAGGCGCTCACCGTCGGCGCCTATCCGTTCACTCAGGTCGATGCCGACGGCAACGTGGGCCGAACCAGTACCTCGACCGACGAGGACATCAGCCAGTTCGCCGTGGATAACAACTTCCAGGCCGACTTCGCCACCGGCGATGTCCAGCACACCTTGTTGCTCGGCCTCGATCACCAGCGCAGCAACACCAACTACACCTCGATCTTCGGCGATGGCCTGACCACCAACGTCAACAACCCGATTTATGGCCAGCCGATCGTGCGTCCACCACGCTCCGACGCGTTTTATGACTACGACCAGAAGACCTATCAGACCGGCCTCTACATCCAGGATCAGCTGGCCCTCGACCAATGGCGCCTGACCCTGGGCGGCCGCGAAGACTGGGTCCACACCGGCACCAAGTTCTTCAACAAGGGCGATGCCACCAACACCGAACGCGATACCAACTTCAGCGGCAACGCGGCGATCAGCTACGTGTTCGACAACGGCATCGTGCCGTACCTGTCGTACGCCGAATCGTTCCAGCCAACCAGCAACGCCACCGCATCGCCGACCGATTCGTTCAAGCCGACTGAAGGCGAACAATGGGAACTGGGCATCAAGTACCAGCCACCGGGCAGCGATACCTTGCTGAGCGCGGCGATCTACGACTTGACCCAGAAAAACGTTTCGGTCACCACGACCAATTCGGCCGGCGTCAATATCACCAGCCAGACCGGTGAAGTGAAGGTCAAGGGCCTGGAGCTGGAAGCCGTTTCCGACGTGACCGAAAACCTCAAGGTGATCGCGGCCTACACCCTGGCCAAGTCCGAAGTGCAGGATGGCACTTTCAAAGGCAACCGCCTGCAGCTGATGCCTAATCAACAGGCTTCGCTGTGGACCGACTACACCTGGCACAACGGCGTGATGGACGGGTTCGGCGTGGGCGGCGGCGTTCGCTACACCGGCAATACCTACGGCGACCAGGCCAACACCGAGCTGGGCAAGGCTGACGCCTACACAGTGTTCGACGCTGCCGTTCATTACGACCTCGGTCGCCTGGACAACAGCCTCAAAGGTGCCTCGCTGGCGCTGAACGCGACCAACCTGTTCGACAAGGACTACATCTCGACTTGCGACAGTTTCTACTGCTACTACGGCGACCAACGCAGTGTCGTCGCCAGTGCCACCTACAAGTGGTAACGGCTTGACCCGACAGGCCCAACGACCCGGCCGTCCTTCGTGGACGGCTTAGGTTTTTCTGAAGGCTATGAAATGAAAAGTAAAACAATTCGCCGCTGGTCCTTCGTCCACACCTGGACCAGCCTGATCTGCACCGTGTTTCTGCTGATGCTGGCACTGACCGGCCTGCCGTTGATCTTCCACCACGAGATCGACCATCTGCTGGGCGATGCCGCCGAGCTGAAGCAGATGCCGGCGGACACCCCGCAGCTGAATTTGCAGCAACTGGTGCAGGCCGCTGAAAAACATCGTCCCGGCGAAGTCATGCAGTACTTCGGTTTCGACGAGGACGAACCCAACGGCGCGATCGCGATCATGGCGGCCACCGCCGGCACCGAGCCGAACTCGTCCCACACCTTCATGCTCGACGCCCGCACCGGCGAAGCGCTGGAGATGCCGTCGGCCAATGGCGGCTTCATGATGGTCATGCTGCGCCTGCACGTGGACATGTTCGCCGGGCTGCCGGGCAAGTTGCTGCTGGCGTTCATGGGGTTGCTGTTCGTCGTCGCGATCGTGTCCGGCACCGTGTTGTACCTGCCGTTCATGCGCCGCTTGAAATTCGCCACCGTGCGCCAGGACAAGTCCACCCGCCTGCGCTGGCTTGACCTGCACAACCTGATCGGCGTAGTGACTTTGACCTGGGCGCTGGTGGTGGGTGTAACCGGCGTGATCAGTGCCTGCGCCGACCTGCTCATCGCCGCGTGGCGCAACGACAGCCTGAGCGCGATGGTCGCGCCGTATCGCGATGCGCCGCCATTGACGCAACTGGCGCCGGCCACGCGTTTGCTCGACATCGCCAAGGAAGTCGCACCCGGCATGCAGCCGGATTTCATTGCCTTCCCCGGCACGCGGTTCTCCAGCGAGCACCATTACGCGGTGTTCATGAAAGGCAGCACGCACCTGACCTCGCACTTGCTGACGCCGGTACTGATCGACGCCAGCACCCTGCAAGTCACCGCCGTGGCCGAACGACCGTGGTACATGGACGCCATGGGCATGTCACAACCGTTGCACTTCGGTGACTACGGCGGCATGCCGATGCAGATTCTCTGGGCGACCCTGGATGTGCTGACGATCATTGTGCTCGGCAGCGGCGTCTACCTGTGGGTGGTGCGGCGCAAGGCTGCGAAACCCGTGCTGGAAAAAGCGGAGAGCGTGGCATGAGGCCCCGGCAGTCGAATTTCTGGAAGGTGTTCGCCACCCCCACCGTCATCGCCTTATTCAGTGCGGCGGGGTTGTTCGCCGCGCTGCTGGGCGATGGGATCTGGGATGCCTTGAGCTGGCTTGGCCTGGGTATTCCAGCCGCCCTCGCCCTGCGCGGCCTCCTCCAACGCCGATAATGCGCCCCCTCTGTAGGAGCGAGCTTGCTCGCGATAAACCTGAGAACGCCTCGGGGAGTCAGGCTTCCAGTGTCATATTGAAGGCCATCGCGAGCAAGCTTGCCCCTACAAGTCATACGACGACAATGCCCCCCCGCCCGTCGCCTCACTCAGCGTAATCCCTGACATATTTGTTGACACATTCACCCTTGCGCTTCTATAAAGGCGCATGTTGTACGACAACCTACAACAAATGCGACACCCACAATAAATCCAAGAAAAATGACGGTGATGTGATGAAAGTCAAAGGCATCCGCTGGTGGATGGTCGGTCTGGTAACTGCCGGTCTGATCGTCAACTACCTCGCTCGCAATACCCTGTCAGTGGCCGCCCCGACCCTGATGAGCGAAATGAACATTACCACCGAGCAGTACTCACACATCGTGGTCGCCTGGCAGGTCTGCTATGCGCTGATGCAACCGGTAGCCGGCTACATCATCGATGCCATCGGCACCAAAATGGGCTTCGCGATCTTTGCCTTCGCCTGGTCGATTGCCTGCGCGCTGGCTGCATTGGCGAGTGGCTGGCAGGGCCTGGCATTCGTTCGTGGCCTGCTCGGGCTGACGGAAGCGGCAGGCTTGCCGGCGGCCGTGAAAGCCACCACCGAATGGTTTCCGGCCAAGGAGCGTTCGGTAGCCATTGGCTGGTTCAACATCGGCTCATCGATCGGCGCACTGCTGGCGCCACCCTTGGTGGTCTGGGCGATCCTGCACAGTGGCTGGGAACTGGCGTTCCTGATCGTCGGGGGCCTGGGCGTACTCTGGAGCTTGCTGTGGGTGCTCCTCTACAAACATCCCCGGGACCAGAAACGCCTGGGCGATGAAGAGCGCGCCTACATCCTCAGCGGCCAGGAAGACCACTTCAAGGAACCGGCGACGAAAAAGGGCAGTTGGAAGAAAATCATCGGCAGCCGTAACTTCTACGCCATCGCCAGCGCGCGGATCCTTTCCGAGCCGGCCTGGCAGACTTTCAATGCCTGGATTCCGTTGTACCTGATGACCGAACGGCACATGAACATCAAGGAGATCGCGATGTTCGCCTGGCTGCCGTTCCTCGCCGCCGACCTGGGCTGCGTGCTCGGTGGCTACCTGAGCCCGTTCTTCCACAAGCACTGCAAAGTGTCGCTGTTCACCTCGCGCAAAATGGTCCTGCTGTTCGGTGCCTCGTGCATGATCGGCCCGGCATGCATCGGCCTGGTCGCCAGCCCGTACACGGCGATTGCGCTGCTGTGCATCGGCGGTTTCGCCCACCAGACCTTGTCAGGTGCGTTGTACGCGATCACCTCTGACTCGTTCGGCAAAAACGAAGTGGCCACGGCCACAGGCATGGGCGGCATGTTCGGCTACCTCGGCGCGGCCGCTTTCACTCTGGTGTTCGGCGTGATGGTGACCAAGATCGGCTACAGCCCGCTGTTCGTGACTTTGGCGATTTTCGACATCGTCGCCGCCTTCATCGTCTGGACTGTTGCCCGGGAACTCAAGCCTCAGCAGACCGCTTCGGGCCCTGAAGCCGGTCAGACGCTGCAACCGGCCAGCTAAAACGCAAAACCTGTGGGAGCGGGCTTGCTCGCGAATGCGATATGTCATCTGATTAATTGTTGACTGACACGACGCCTTCGCGAGCAAGCCCGCTCCCACATGGCTCATCTTGAACCCACGCATCAACGCGCTATGCTGCCCGACACCTCCTCTGACCGAGACGTCGCCATGTCCACCCCGAGCATGACCCTCTACTACAACCCCCTCTCCCCCTTCGTGCGCAAAGTCATGGTGCTCCTGCACGAAACCGGTCAACAGGACCGCGTCGCCCTGCAGAACTGCGTACTCACGCCGGTCGACCCGGACCAGACCCTGATCGACGACAACCCCCTGAGCAAGATCCCCGCCCTGCGCCTGGCCGACGGCAGCGTCATCCACGACAGCCGGGTGATCCTCGATTACCTGGACCACCAGCACGTCGGCAACCCGCTGATCCCCCGCGAAGGCTCGGCCCGCTGGCGGCGCCTGACCCTCGCCTCCATGGCCGACGGGATCATGGACGCCGCGGTACTCGTACGCTACGAAGTCGCCCTGCGCGCCCCGGAAAAACACTGGGACCAATGGCTCGACGGCCAGCGCGATAAAATTCGCCGTGCACTGGCATTGCTGGAGAAAGACGCGATTGCCGAGCTGACCAGTCACTTCGACGTGGCGGCGATCAGCGCCGCCTGTGCATTGGGTTATCTGGATCTGCGCCACCCGGATCTGGATTGGCGGAAAGCGAATCCGCAGTTGGCGGCGTGGTATTTCGAGGTGAGTCAGCGGCCTTCGATGCTGGCGACGATGCCCAAGGTTTAGCACTTCGCTGGTTGAAGTGACGTTTGATGCTGCGCAACGACCCTATCAGTTCTGCTAGTAGGCAAAAAATGAAAAAAATCCGATGCTGAAGGTCCGACTTTATGAACCGTACCTGGAGCTCGGTCAATGCCTATACATTCCAGTAAAACAGTCCTGCTCGCGACCGATCAACAGCGCTCGGTCCTAAATGCCCTCGACGCGAATAGGCCTCACCCCATCGCCTACTCACCCTACGGCCATCGGCCGGCAAAAAACGGCTTGCTCAGTTTGCTCGGGTTCAACGGCGAACGTCCTGACCCGCTGACCGGGCACTATCATTTGGGCAATGGGTATCGGCTGTTCAATACGGTGTTGATGCGGTTTAACAAACCGGACAGTTCGAGTCCATTTGAAGAAGGAGGAGTGAATGCCTACTCGTATTGCGAGGGTAACCCGATAGGCCGGTGCGACCCGACTGGACATTCATTTTTGTCGATGATCAGGAAAATGGTCACGTTTGTGACACCTGCCCATCCGGCTGCAACGCTCAAGCTCACGGCATCAACCGCTGCGGCGGTAGTAGGCGCCGCCGGGTTTATGGTAGAGGCTGACGATGAAACGGCAAACACCGCACTTCTAATTGGGTCAGGTCTTCTTTTAGGCGCTGGATTAGGAGGGATGTACCGATTCCGTCCCTCCAGGACTCCTCGACTGGCATCGACACCTAATACCGTTACCAGGGGAGATTTTGAAATGGGTCCTCTGAGAAGCTCTCCTGCCGATCCCCCCACGATCCAGCAGTTCATTCCTCGCGCTAGAATCCCTGGAGTTGGCAGCCCCTCCAACGCCGCCAACCTACATATAAGAACCACCTGAACAAGTAAAAAGGGAAAAAAGGGCACAGATATATTTAAAAAGGAGTGTGCCCTCCGACCGGAGACGTCGCCCTGTCCGACGGGATCATGGACGCAGCGGCGTTGATCCGTTACAAGGTCTGGTTTTTCGCCGACTGGACCGGGCTTTTCACGAGCAAGTCGAACGCACCACACCGGATCAACCGGAAACAACCCGAAAACCAGCGTCGCCAGCACCTCCCCTTCCCGCTGATCTTCCCGCAACCCCAGCGACCGACTCATTCCATCGCTCCAATATCGAACGCCAACGGCTTGGCCGCTTTCTGTCCGACCCCATACCAACCCAGTTTGCGGGTCAGCACCATGAACACCCCGAGCAAGCCGAACAGCAACAACGACCCCATCAACAGCGCGTAATCCTCGGCACTCAACAAGCCATAAAGCAGGCCGTACAAAGCCGCCAGCCCCACCGAAAAAGGGAAAAGGAGGGAAAAGAGAGGGAAAAGGGGACGGATTTATTTAAAGAACGGCCTTCGATGCTGGCGACGATGCCGAAGGTTTGACACGGTAGGCGCCTTCACCCTAGCAGTTCTGATAGTAGGCAACGCCTGAGAAAACTACGATGCTGAAGGTCCGCATTCATGACTTTCAGCATCGGAGCTCCACCCATGCCTACGTCTTCACGCAAAACAATCCTACTGGCTACTGATCAACAGCGCTCGGTGTTGAATGCACTCGACGCGACGCAAAACCATCCCCTCGCCTATAGCCCCTACGGCCACCGTCCTCGTGGAAACGGCTTGCTCAGCTTGCTCGGTTTTAACGGCGAACTGCCGGATCCGGTCACCGGGCAATATCATTTGGGCAAAGGGTATCGGCAGTTCAATCCGGTGTTGATGCGGTTTAACTGTCCGGATAGTTGGAGTCCGTTTGGGAGTGGAGGAATCAATGCATATGCATATTGCAATGGAGAGCCAGTACTTGGGGCAGACCCCACAGGGCACTCCAATATATTCATGAGTGCCTGGAAAGGCTTTAAAAATACCTTTTTGGGAAGAATCCCAAAAAAGCTAAGAACGCCGACTCCCGTTGCTACACCAACCGCCGCGATATCAGAAACCTCTATTAACCAAAGCCATCTCAGTAACGCACCGACGTTCGATCTCGACAATTTATCCGAAGCAGAAAGAAACCTAAACTACGGAATAAAACCTAGAAAAAACTTCCCGCCGCAGCCTAAAGCAAGTAAAAAAAGAACAGCAACTGCAGTCAACAAGAAACCCACAAAAGTAGAGTTTAATAATTCAGATTCCCCTAGTCACACACAACAGGAAAACCTACTAACGACCGCTCGTAAGAAGTATATTAAATCTGCACCCCTTAATAATTTAATTGCGGATAATGACGGACTATTGAAGATTATGGAACAGCCTGGACCTTCAAGCAACATACAAAAGTTGTCAACCATCCAAAATGAAATTATCCGCCGCACAACCTAAGCAGATCTAAAAGAAATAAGGGGACGGATTTATTAAAAGTCTGGCGACTATGCCGAAGGTTGACACGGTAGGCGGCTTCACCCTAGCAGTTCTGATAGTAGGCAACGCTTGAGAAAACGCCGATGCTGAAGGTCCGCATTCATGGACCTTCAGCACTGGAGCTCAACCCATGCCTACGTCTTCACGTAAAACAATCCTGCTGGCTACTGATCAACAGCGCTAACTGGGCATTATCATTTAGGCAAAGGGTATCGGCAGTTCAACCCGGTATTGATGCGTTTTAATAGCCCTGATAGATGGAGCCCCTTTGGGAGCGGTGGATTGAATGCATATGCGTATTGCGTGGGAAATCCTATAAATCGGAAAGATCCAACGGGTCATTCTCTAGTACCCGCCAGGTTTTTCGATGAAATATTCATGAACATCTATAAGTTGATGAAAGGCTCGCAGAGTGAGCACTTCACGAACATCGTAGAATCTACAGAACAACTATTTGGCGGGATAGAGAAAATAAAATTTCTCGCAAACAGTAAGAGCACCCACCCAGAAGCATTAATTGCACGCGAACTACTCACCCCAAAAAAACTTTCTCACTTCAATAAAATAACGCCTTCAGATGCAGTAACCGGTATCAAGTATCTCCATACCGCCGATGAACACATTCGCAACACCTTGGATGCAGTCATTACAAATACCGGCCTGCTCAATCCAAGAAACCCTTTTTTAAACATCTGAATAAAGTAGAAATAATAAATCTGAGGACCGACCTACTTACTCAAAAAAATGAACTGGCAAGTGTCATTTCCCATGTCTCATCCCTGCGCATTGATGGCACCAGTCGTGTCGCCGGAGACTTCAACGCAAATGATTTTGTTGAGACCGCGAACAAAATCAGAGACTCACGATGAGGCCAGGCAACCCTGAGTTAACTATTAACAATCCGGCTTGTCCGCCGTAAACCGTCGCGCCGGATTCACGGCCGCACCAAACTCTCGCAAGGCCTTGGCACCAATCAACAGCGGGTAATTGAAACTGCTACGGTCGGTGAGGTTAACCTCGACCGTTCGCTTGACGTTGCCCAGGCACAACTCCAAATCCACCACCGGACGCTTGGTCGGCGCGGCCACATCTTCATCCTCGTCCTCTTCTGAACGGGTCTTGATCTTGCTGATGCGCGCGACCTTATGTTCATAGACCTTGTTGCTCGCACCCTTGGTCGCCAGGCGGAATCGCACCCAGTCTTCACCATCACGAGTGAAGGTCTCGATGTCCTTGGCCGAAAGCGATGCGGTCAGTGCGCCGGTGTCCATTTTAGCCTTGAGCACTTCACCACCGATTTCCGGCAGCGAGATGTATTCGTAGCGCCCGTACAGAGTCGGCTCGGCGGCCATGACCGGCAGTGCGAGGAGTGAAAGCAATGCAAGAAGGGATTTCACGTACTGGGAGTCCTTGAGGAGTTGGCAGCGCAATTTTAGACCGTTGTTGAGCTGATCGTTCCCACAAGGGTAACGGTCCGGAGGTGAAACATTCGTCAGCGCCGATTTGGCCTGTCGTCCGAAGCTGCTTATCATGGCGCGCCCTAACGCTTCCAAGAGTCATTTATGCGCCGCCTGCTCACCGGCTGTTTCGTCACATTGCTGCTGTTGCTCAACACGCTGGTCCTGATCGGACCTTTGATGGTGTTCGCCTTGCTCAAACTGGTCCTGCCCGGGCGTTTTCGCGATTACGCGTCCTCGGTGGTGATGTGGATTGCCGAGACCTGGTCGGAAATCGACAAGCTGATCTTTCGCCTGTGCATCCCCACTCAATGGGATATTCGCGGCGGTGACGATCTGCGTCGCGACACTTCCTATCTGGTGATCAGCAATCACCAATCCTGGGTCGATATCCCGGCGCTGATCCAGACGCTGAATCGACGCACGCCGTTCTTCAAGTTTTTCCTCAAGAAAGAACTGATCTGGGTGCCGTTCCTGGGCCTGGCCTGGTGGGCGCTGGATTACCCGTTCATGAAGCGCTACAGCAAGGCGTTCCTGGCGAAGAACCCGGAGTTGGCCGGCAAGGATCTGGAGATCACCCGACAAGCCTGCGAGCTGTTCAAGCGCCAGCCAGTGACCGTGGTCAATTATCTGGAAGGCACCCGTTTTACCGCCGCCAAAAGCGCCCATCAGCAGTCGCCCTTCACCCACCTGCTCAAGCCCAAGGCCGGTGGCGTGGCGTTTGTACTGGCGGCGATGGGCGAACAGCTGGATGCGATTCTCGACGTGACCGTGGTGTATCCGCAGCCGGCGATTCCGGGGTTCTGGGACTTGATCAGCGGCAACGTGCCGCGGGTGATCATCGACATCAAGACCCGCGAGCTCGACCCGGCGCTGTGGCAGGGCGATTACGAAAACGATCCGCTGTTTCGTGAGAAGGTCCAGAACTGGGTCAACCAGCTCTGGATCGAGAAGGACCGGCGTATCGACGAGTTGCGCGCCGAAAGCCGCTGAATCAGCTGCCGATTCCGGTGCCGGTGCCGGCACCCCAAATGCCACCCAGGCTTTGCAGCAGCGAACCGCCGACACCCTGCTGACCGAAGTATTGCAGGATCACCGGCGCAAACACGCCGATCATGCCAGTGTCCATGCCCAGGGCGCTGAAGGCGTTGTTCAGGTCGTTGGTGTCCTTGACGTTGCCCAGGGCGTTATCCAGTCCTGCGGATTTACCGGTCGCCCCCAACAAGCCGGCGAGCGCGCCCAGTTCGCCGCCGCCCGACAGTGTGTCGATTCCAGGTACGCTTTTGGCCAGCTCCGAATAGTCGGTCGAACTCAATTGATTCTTCGCCAGCCCGAGCATCGCCCCGGCACCGCCGACGGCTTGTTGTGGCGTCACATTCAGTTGGCTGAGCGCACCCAGCAGGTCCGCAGTCTCCGAAGTCGGCGCAGCATCCGTGGCCGCGTTGCCGCCCTTCATCCCCGCAATGGCATTGACCGCATCGCCCATGCTGAACTGTGCGAAGACCGGGCTGGCCACGAAGGTCATCAGGGAAGCCAGTACCAAACCGCGTGAAATCTTCATCCAGACATCCTCTTGTGCCATGAAACCGCCCGGTGTATGGACGGAAAAACTCCCGATTTGACCGGGTATCTACAGGCATGTTCCTCAGACCTGTGTCCTTTTCAAGCCGCTCGTCGCAACTTCCGCCAGAAGGCAGCCCACCTATCAGATCTGCTAGTACACAGCCTCGGTCGAGTGCGCCAAAGTGAAACTTTAAATTGACCACTTCTCCAGGGAGCTTTGGCCATGCGGTCCAACCAGGAAATGCTGCTCTGCCAATACCGATACGACGCAATGGATCGACTGATCGACTGTACTCCTTCTGTGTCAGTGAAGACCCAGCGCTTCTACCTGAAAGATCGCCTCGCTACCGAGATTCAAGGCACGGCACACCGTTCGATCCTGCAGCATGAGGATCATTTGCTGGCGCACCAGCAACGCCAAAACAACACCCTGCGAATCCATCTGTTCGCAACAGACCAGAAACGCACGGTGTCGAACTCGCTCGATGCGGGTCTACTTCATCCGTTCGCATACACACCATACGGTTTTCGTTCACCGGAAAACGGCATGCTCAACTTCCCTGGCTTCAAAGGCGAGCGACCGGATCAGGTGACCGGATACTATTTGCTTGGGAACGGTTATCGGGCGTTTAACCCAGTGTTAATGCGCTTTAACAGTCCAGACAGCTGGAGTCCGTTTGGAGAAGGCGGATTGAATGCGTATGCGTATTGTTTGGGAGATCCGGTGAATCGAGTGGAATTGGATGGACACTGGTCGATATTGGGCGGGCTCAAATCCCTTCTCAGAACGGCTGGACTCAGAAAATCAAGTCGAGTTGCGGAGTCAACGATTCAAAATGGCCGGATAGACAGCGTTGGTATTTTGTCAGATAGGATAGTTTACTTTGACAGTGTTTTTGAAGGCAGAAGACAATTAAACATCGAAGCGCATGGAAGCAAGCCATCATTATTCAGAAAATCAGCGCTCATTAGTAACGAAAAACATCTGACCCCAAAGCAAATTCACTCAAAACTCTTACAGAAAAAAGTCGACTTGCGCACTTACGACAATATCCACCTTATTGCTTGCTACGGTGGAAACGATGGTGGATCTTCGTTTGCAGGACGCTTAGCAAAAATCTCCAAAAAACCAGTAGACGGTTACTTGGGATCGGTAGCTATCTCTAGATCAAGAAGCCCACTTAAAGAATTAGAGTTACGCACGCTAACAAATACAGCAGAGGGTGCTCTTGACGTTAAGTTCAAGGGACAAAAAATCGCAAGCGACCTTGAAAAAATGGGAAAGGCTATTCGATACAACCCATAAAGTATTTCCCTTTCGTGAAAGAGGGCGACTGTACGTCGCCCTCTCATCCACGCCCCCTTTACGCCGCACTAAACAACTTATGCGGATCAATCACAAACTTCTTCGGCACGCCCGCATCGAACTCGCCGTAACCTTCCGGCGCCTGATCCAGGCTGATGACCTGCACGCCGACCACTTCAGCGATGTTGATGCGGTCCCACATGATTGCCTGCATCAGCTGGCGGTTGTACTTCATGACCGGGGTCTGGCCGGTGTGGAAGCTGTGGGACTTGGCCCAGCCGAGGCCGAAGCGGATGCTCAGGCTGCCCATTTTCGCGGCGGTATCCACAGCACCTGGATCTTCGGTGACGTAGAGGCCAGGGATGCCGATCTTACCGGCCACGCGCACCACACCCATCAACGAGTTGAGCACGGTGGCCGGGGCTTCGTGTTTGACGCCGTCATGGCCGTGACCGCGGGCTTCGAAGCCTACGGCGTCGATGGCGCAGTCCACTTCCGGTTCGCCCAGCAGCGCAGCGATCTGTTCGTGCAGCGGGGTGTCGGAAGACAGGTCGGCGATTTCGAAACCCTGGGCCTTGGCGTGGGCCAGGCGGATGGTATTGACGTCACCGACGATGACCACCGCCGCGCCCAGCAGGCGAGCGGAAGCGGCGGCGGCTAGACCCACTGGGCCGGCACCGGCGATGTAGACGGTGCTGCCTGGGCCAACGCCGGCGGTCACGGCACCGTGATAGCCGGTCGGCAGGATGTCGGAGAGGCAGGTCAGGTCACGGATTTTCTCCATGGCCCGGTCGCGATCCGGCAGTTTCAGCAGGTTGAAGTCGGCATACGGCACCATGGCGTATTCGGCCTGGCCACCGGTCCAGTCGCCCATGTCGACGTAACCGTAGGCACCGCCCGGACGGGCCGGGTTGACGCTCAGGCACACGCCGGTGTGCATTTCCTTGCAGGAACGGCAGCGCCCGCAAGCCACGTTGAACGGTACGGACACCAGGTCGCCGATCTGCAGGTTCTCGACGTCGCTGCCCTTCTCGATCACTTCACCGGTGATCTCGTGCCCCAGCACCAGGCCGGTTTGTGCAGTGGTACGGCCGCGCACCATGTGCTGGTCGGAACCACAGATGTTGGTGGAAACCACACGCAGGATGACGGCGTGGTTGATCTTCCTGCCGCGCGGGTCCTGCATTTTCGGATAGTCGATTTTCTGTACTTCGACCTTGCCAGCGCCGAGATACACCACACCACGATTGCCAGACATGCTTTCACCTCGCTGTTGTTTTTATGTAGCGGTCGCGTCGCCTGGGATCGGCGGCGCGTTGATTGCTCGGGTTATTGCCTGTGTGTCTTGCGTTGTTTGTTGCGGCCCCTTCGCTGGCAAGCCAGCTCCTACAGGGGGAGGCGATCTAGAGAACGACTGTTCTGTTCGCGTTCAAAAACACTCTTCTCTCAATGTGATACCCGACGGCCCGGGCCAGGGTCAGCCCTTCGATATCCCGCCCCTTGGCGATCAGGTCTTCCGGGTAATGGCTGTGATCCACCACCTCCACGCCTTGGGCAATGATCGGCCCTTCGTCGAGGTCGTTGTTGATGTAATGCGCCGTGGCGCCGACCAGTTTCACGCCCTTGTTGTAGGCCTGGTGATAGGGCTTGGCACCCTTGAACCCGGGCAGCAGGGAGTGGTGGATATTGATCGCCTTGCCATCGAGCTTGCGGCACAGCTCCGGCGACAACACCTGCATGTAGCGGGCAAGGATCACCAGTTCGGCACCGCACTCTTCGATCACCTGCAACACCTGACGCTCCTGGGACGGCTTGTCGTTCGGGTCCAGGGGGAAATGGTAGTACGGAATCTGGTGCCAGTCGGCCAGCGGCTTGAGATCGGGATGGTTGGAGACCACGGCGGCCACGTCCATCGACAGCTGGCCGATGCGTTGGCGGTAGAGCAAGTCGTTGAGACAATGATCGGCCTTGGAGACCATGATCACCACTTTCGGCCGGTAATGCGGCGGGGTCAGTTCGAAGATCATGCCGAAGGATTCACCACGTTCGGCCAGCCCTGCGCGGAAGGACTGCTCGTCGAAGCCATCGGGTTGACGGAATTCCACGCGAATGAAGAAGCGGCCCGAGAGCCGGTCGTCGAAGGAATGGTGCTCGGTGACGTAGCAGCCCTGCTCGAACAGAAAGCGCGTCACCGCGTCCACGGTGCCGAGCACGCTGGGGCAGTCGGCGGTCAGAATCCATGTGTCTGGGGCGCGGCTCATAGTGCGGTGACTCCTGAGAAATCGGTAAACCTGCCTGTAGGAGCGAGCTTGCTCGCGATGGACGTCAACGATAACGCGTGCATCCTGATGCAATGCGTCGCCCTCTGGTCCTTCGCGAGCAAGCTCGCTCCTACAGGTGATCGATGGTCAAGCCTGAACGCTAAGGCCATATTCGGCAGAAGCATCCTGCAACCACAACCACCAGTAATCCGAGAAGCTGCGGCGGATCAGCAGTTCCCAGGTGTCTTCGGCGGTGTGACGGATCACCAGTTGCGACTTGGCGAACACCGTGCCGACCGCCTTGCCCACCGGAAAGTTGTTGGGGTGCACGTCGTAACTGGTGGACTTCATCAGCACCTGGCGCACGTTCGGGCCGCTTAGTTCGAGGATCTGCTGGCCACCGCTGACGTTGACGATCTGGATATGCAGGTCGCCCAGCGCTTCACGCAGCTTTTGCTCGGCGGCGAATTCTTCGCCGGTCGGCACGATCAGCAGCCATTCATCCGGCCCCATCCATTGCAGGCTGGTTTCACCTTTGACGGTGACGGTCAGCGCACCTGGCAGTTCGATCCCGAGCGCCTTCTGCACACCGGCGGCGAACGCGGCATCGTGGCCGTCGCCACGGATGGTCAGGTGGCCGAGGAGTTTTTTCTCGCGCACGGTCACGCCGGCGCTCTTGCGACCCTTGCCCACCAGGCTTGGCAGGTCGGCGTGATGCAGCGACGACTCGGCCTTGGCCCCGGTGGTTGGGCGTTGTTGGTAAACATTGGCTGCGGTCATAAAGCACCTTTCCTGAATTCTGTTGGTTCTTGTGGTGGCTGCACTGCCGTCATCGCCAGCAGGGCTAGCTCCCACATTCAACTGTGGGAGCTAGCCCTGCTGGCGATTGGCAGCCCGCCCACAGATCTCGAGGTCGTTAAACGTTCTGGCGTTCGCCCTTAGGATCGAAGAACACCGAAGAAACGATTTCCGCCTCGATCACGCTGCCGTCCGCCAGTGGCGCGAACACACGCTCACCCATGCGGTTCAGGCCGCCCTTGACCACGCCCATGGCAAACGAATAGCCCAGGGAGTTGTGCGCGTAGCTGGAGGTCACGTGGCCGACCATGGTCATCGGGATCGCCTGCTTGGTGTTGAACACCAATTGCGCGCCTTCCGGCAGCCATTTGTTCGGATCGATCGGCTTCAGGCCAACCAGTTGCTTGCGCTGGTCACGCACGCAGTCTTCGCGATTCATCCCACGCTGGCCGATCCACGAGAACGGTTTGGTGCGACCGACACACCAGCCCATGTTCAAGTCGTCCGGAGTCATCGAGCCGTCGGTGTCCTGGCCGACGATGATGAAGCCCTTCTCGGCCCGCAGTACGTGCATGGTTTCGGTGCCATACGGCGTCAGGTTGTACTTCTTGCCGGCGTCGACGATTTTTTCCAGCACGCCCATGGCGTAGTCGGCTTGCACGTTGACTTCGTACGACAGCTCGCCGGTAAACGAAATCCGGAACACCCGCGCCGGCACACCGCCCACCAGGCCTTCTTTCCAGGTCATGAACGGGAAGGCTTCGTTGCTCAGGTCGATGTCGGTGACTTCGGCGAGCAGCTTGCGGCTGTTCGGCCCGGACAGGGTCATGGTCGCCCAGTGATCGGTCACGGAAGTGAAGTACACCTTCAGGTCCGGCCATTCGGTCTGGTGGTAGATTTCCAGCCATTGCAGCACGCGTGCAGCGCCGCCGGTGGTGGTGGTCATCACGAAGTGGTTGTCGGCCAGGCACGCGGTCACGCCGTCGTCGAAGACCATGCCGTCTTCTTTGCACATCAGGCCGTAACGCGCCTTGCCCACGTCTAGCTTGGTCCAGGCGTTGGTGTAGATGCGGTTGAGGAACTCACGCGAATCCGGGCCCTGGATGTCGATCTTGCCCAGGGTCGAGGCGTCCAGCAGGCCGACGCTGTCGCGCACGGCTTTGCATTCGCGCTTCACGGCAGCATGCATGTCTTCACCGGATTTCGGGAAGTACCACGGACGTTTCCACTGACCGACGTCTTCGAACTCGGCGCCGTTTTTCAGGTGCCAGTGATGCAGTGCGGTGAAACGCACCGGCTCGAAAATGTGCCCACAGTGACGACCGGCCACGGCACCGAAAGTCACCGGCGTGTAGTTCGGACGGAACATGGTGGTGCCCATCTGCGGGATGGTCACGTTCAGCGAACGGGCGGCGATGGCTAGGCCGTTGACGTTGCCGAGCTTGCCCTGGTCGGTGCCAAAGCCCAACGCGGTGTAGCGCTTGACGTGCTCGACCGACTCAAAGCCTTCGCGAGTCGCCAATTCGATACCGGCCGCGGTGACGTCGTTTTGCAGATCGACGAATTGCTTCGGCGCACGCGCAGTGACTTTCTCGTAAGGCACTTGAAACAATGCCAGCGTCGGTTCTTCCTGGCGGACCAGGGCTTTTGGCAACTTGGCTTCGACCGGACCGAAGCCGGCTTCGCTGGCCGCGCGAACGCCCCCTTCAAAACCGTCGGCCAGGGAATCGCCGAGGCCATAGACACCGTTGATGCCACCGACGCATACGCGTTTCTGCGGCGCCTCACCCGGTACAAAACCGAGGATGTCTTCGCGCCAGATCGGCTTGCCACCCAAGTGCGAGGCCAGGTGGACCACCGGGCTGTAGCCGCCGGAACTGGCGACCAGGTCGCATTCGAGCCATTCGCCCGGGCTGGTGACCTTGTGTCCTTTGACATCGATCGCCGCCACGCGCGCAGCGGTCACGCGCTTGCTGCCACGGGCTTCGATCACGGCGCTACCGGTGAGGATGCGGATGCCTTTGGCACGCGCCTCTTCCACCAGCGCACCACGCGGGTTGCTGCGGGCGTCGGCGACGGCCACCACTTGCAGACCGGCATCGAGCCAATCCAGCGCAACGCGGTAGGCATGATCGTTGTTGGTCGACAGCACCAGCTTCTTGCCCGGTGCCACGCCGTAGCGGCGAACGTAAGTCGAGACAGCGCCAGCGAGCATGTTGCCCGGCACGTCGTTGTTGCCGTAGACCAGTGGACGCTCGTGAGTGCCGGTCGCCAGCACCACACGCTTGGCACGAACCCGGTGGATGCGCTGACGCACCTGGCCAATCGGTGCGCGGTCGCCGAGGTGGTCGGTGAGGCGCTCGTGGATGGTCAGGAAGTTATGGTCGTGGTAACCGTTGACCGTGGCGCGCGGCAACAGCAGCACGTCCGGGGTGTCCTTCAATTCGGCGATGACGCTGGCGACCCACTCGGTCGCAGGCTTGCCGTCGAGGCTTTCGCGGGAGTCGAGCAGGCTGCCGCCGAACTCTTCCTGCTCGTCAGCCAGGATCACACGGGCACCGCTGCGTGCAGCCGCCAGTGCAGCGGCCAGGCCTGCAGGGCCGGCGCCGACGATCAGCACGTCGCAGTGCTGGTTCATGTAGTCGTAGGTGTCCGGATCGTTCTCGGTCGGCGAGCGGCCAAGACCGGCGGCCTTGCGAATGTACTTCTCGTAGGTCATCCAGAACGATTGCGGGTACATGAAGGTTTTGTAGTAGAAGCCCGGTGGCATCAGCTTGCCGCCGACCTTGCCGAGAATCCCCATCATGTCGTTGTTGACGTTCGGCCAGCCGTTGGTGCTGGTGGCGACCAGGCCCTGGTACAGCGCTTGTTGCGTGGCGCGTACGTTCGGGATTTGCGTGGCTTCGGTGGCGCCAATCTGCAGCACCGCGTTCGGCTCCTCGGCACCGGCAGCATAGATGCCGCGCGGGCGGGAATACTTGAAGCTGCGACCGATGATGTCGACGCCGTTGGCCAGCAATGCAGCGGCCAGCGAGTCGCCCTCGAAGCCTTTGTAGCTCTGGCCGTTGAAGGTGAAGGTCAGGACTTTGTTGCGGTCGATCCGTCCGCCGTTGGACAGGCGATTGGTCTGGCTCATACCTTCTCTCCCAGAGCCGTGGTGGCCGCTTTCGGGCTATCGGTCTTGTCGGTGAATTGTGGCTTGGCGCCGATCTTGTAGGTTTCGAGAATCTCGTAGGTCACGGTGTCACGGGTGGCGTTGAAGTACTGACGGCAACCGGCGACGTGGTCCCACAGTTCGTGATGCAGGCCGCGAGGGTTGTCGCGGAAGAACATGTAGTCGCCCCACTCCTCGTCGGTGCAGCTGTTCGGGTCCAGTGGGCGCGGGATGTGCGCCTGGCCGGATGCGTGGAATTCCTCTTCGGAGCGCAACTCGCCGCAGTGAGGACAGAAGATATGCAACATGGGGATTTCTCCTGTTAGTGGGCAACCGCAGCAGCGCCGTGTTCGTCGATCAACGCACCGTTGTGGAAACGGTCGATGGAGAAAGGTGCGGCCAGTGGGTGCATTTCACCCTTGGCCAGGCTGGCGGCAAATACGTTGCCCGAGCCAGGTGTCGCCTTGAAGCCGCCGGTGCCCCAACCGCAGTTGAAGAACATGTTCGGTACCGGGGTTTTCGAAATGATCGGGCAGGCATCCGGGGTGGTGTCGACGATGCCGCCCCACTGACGGTTCATGCGCACGCGGGACAACACCGGGAACATCTCGACGATGGCCTGCACGGTGTGCTCGATCACCGGGTACGAACCACGCTGGCCGTAGCCGTTGTAGCCGTCGATACCGGCGCCGATCACCAGGTCGCCCTTGTCGGACTGGCTGATGTAACCGTGCACGGCGTTGGACATGATCACGCTGTCGATGATCGGCTTGATCGGCTCGGACACCAGCGCTTGCAGCGGGTGGGATTCGATCGGCAGGCGGAAACCGGCGAGCTTGGCCATGTGTCCGGAGTTACCGGCAGTCACTACACCGACGCGCTTGGCGCCGATGAAGCCCTTGTTGGTTTCCACGCCGATGCACACGCCGTTTTCCTTGCGGAAGCCGATCACTTCGGTCTGCTGGATCAGGTCCACGCCCAGGGCGTCGGCGGCACGAGCAAAGCCCCAGGCCACGGCATCGTGGCGGGCCACGCCGCCGCGACGCTGGACGGTGGCGCCCATCACCGGGTAACGGGTGTTCTTCGAGCAGTCGAGGTACGGGATCTCATCGGCCACTTGCTTGGCATCGAGCAGTTCGCCGTCGACGCCGTTGAGGCGGTTGGCGCTGACCCGACGCTCGGAATCACGGATGTCTTGCAGGGTGTGGCACAGGTTGTAGACGCCACGCTGGGAGAACATCACGTTGTAGTTCAGGTCCTGGGACAGGCCTTCCCACAGCTTCATCGCGTGTTCGTACAGGTGCGCCGACTCGTCCCACAGGTAGTTGGAGCGCACGATGGTGGTGTTGCGCGCGGTGTTACCGCCGCCCAGCCAGCCTTTCTCGACCACGGCCACGTTGGTGATGCCGTGTTCCTTGGCCAGGTAGTAGGCGGTCGCCAGGCCATGCCCGCCACCGCCGACGATGACCACGTCGTAGACCTTTTTCGGGGTCGGCGTGCGCCACATGCGCTGCCAGTTTTCGTGGTGGCTGAGGGAGTGTTTGAAGAGGCCGAAGCCTGAGTAGCGTTGCATAGTCATTTACTCCAAAACCGCGCTCAGCGATAAACCGGGAAGTCCGCGCACAGTGCCGATACTTGCTGGGCGACATTGGCCTCGACATCGGCATCGCCGAGGTTGTCGAGGATGTCGCAGATCCAGCCGGCCAGTTCGACGCACTGGCTGACCTTGAAGCCGCGAGTGGTCACCGCCGGGGTGCCGATGCGCAGGCCGGAGGTCACGAACGGCGACTGTGGATCGTTCGGGACAGCGTTCTTGTTCACGGTGATGTGGGCGCGACCGAGTGCTGCATCCGCCTCTTTGCCGGTGAGGCCCTGACGGATCAGGCTGACCAGGAACAGGTGGTTGTCAGTGCCGCCGGACACTACATCGTAGCCGCGTTTGATAAAGACGCCGGCCATGGCCTGGGCGTTGTCGATCACTTGCTGCTGGTAAGCCTTGAAGCCTGGCTCCAGCGCTTCCTTGAAGCACACCGCCTTACCGGCGATCACGTGCATCAGCGGGCCGCCCTGGGCACCGGGGAACACTGCAGCGTTGAGCTTTTTCTCGATTTCTTCGTTGGACTTGCACAGGATCAGGCCGCCACGTGGACCGCGCAGGGTCTTGTGGGTGGTGGTGGTGACCACGTCGGCGTACGGCAGCGGATTCGGGTACAGGCCGGCGGCGACCAGACCTGCTACGTGGGCCATGTCGACGAACAGCAGTGCACCGACCTTGTCGGCGATCTGGCGGAAGCGCGGGAAGTCGAGGGTCTTGGAGTAGGCCGAGAAACCCGCAACGATCATCTTCGGCTGGCACTCGACGGCCAGGCGCTCGACTTCGTCGTAATCGATCAGGCCGGTCTTGGTGTCGATGCCGTACTGCACGGCGTTGTACAGCTTGCCCGAGGACGACACCTTGGCGCCGTGGGTCAGGTGACCGCCATGGGCCAGGCTCATGCCCAGGATGGTGTCGCCGGCTTGCAGCAGGGCCAGGTACACGGCGCTGTTGGCCGAGGAACCGGAGTGCGGTTGCACGTTCGCGTAGTCGGCGCCGAACAGCTGCTTGGCGCGTTCGATGGCCAGGGCTTCAACCTTGTCCACGTGCTCGCAGCCACCATAGTAGCGCTTGCCCGGGTAACCTTCGGCGTACTTGTTGGTCAGGCCGCTGCCTTGCGCTTGCATGACGCGTTTGCTGGTGTAGTTCTCTGACGCGATCAGCTCGATGTGATCTTCCTGACGTTGCTCCTCGGCATTCATCGCCGCCAGCAGTGCATCGTCGTAACCCTGGATCTGGTCTTGCTTGCTGAACATCGCGTCTCTCCCAGCGGCGGCGGTGCGCCATTCGTCTCGGTGAGGCACTGGCTTTTCGGCAGTGCCCTTTGATGCCGATGGTATGACCGGCGCAGACAGGTCAAATGCCTACGGACGCCACGCAAAGGTGCGTTTACGACATGGCGGGAAATGCTCTGACAGACACACCCTCCTAATCTGCGCAAATCCCCTGTGGGAGCCAGCCTGCTGGCTCCCACAGGGGTTATGTGAAAACTTGGCGGACTGCGAGCAACAGCAGGAAATGCAGCGGATACAGCGCATAGGCCCAGCGGCGCATGGGTGGTGCTTTTACGTCATGGAAGTGTCGCAACAGGAACAGTCCCAGCCATGGCGCAATCAGACAAGTGACGATGGCGGGAATGGCCGCGCTGTTGCCCAGTCGTGCGGCGTAATACAACACCTGCCATTGATTGGCCGCCAGACAGACCAGCCCCGGCAGCAGCGCGAAATACCAGGGACGACCGATCACCAGCAGCAGCGCCAATGGCAACAGGACTCCAAAGAAACCGAACATCACTTTTTGCGTGAACAGCGCCGCCAACAGCAAGGCGACGGCTGCCAGTAACCGCGATTGCAGCGTCGGCTGCTGCCAGCCACGCGCCACCAACAGACCAAGGACCAGGGTGGGCATTACGTTCAGCGTGTCGTGCCCAGGAATGAACATTCGGTAGGGAATTTCGCTCACGGCGCTAAACAGCAACAACCAGCCCAGATAGCGCCATTGCCCACCCCTCTCCACAGCAGGCTTTCGCGCAAGATTGGCAGCCATTGCCAGACAGAACCACGGAAACGCCAACCGCCCGGGCACATACAGCAGATCGACGGAATAACCGACATATCGCAGGTGATCGAGCACCATGCTCAAAAGCGCCAGCCACTTGAGCAGATCCAGAGCACCGTCGCGCTGCTTTAAGTGTGTAGTCACGTGCATAATTGCCCGGCATCCTTGTAATTTTCTGACAGCGACATCCCGTGTGCTCTCCTGACGATCTTGGGTACAGTGCGCACCATCATTGACCACGAGACGCTTCACCATAGGCGCCTCGACCACGGAAGCAGGCCATGACCGATAAGAGCCAACAATTCGCCAGCGACAACTATTCCGGCATCTGCCCTGAAGCCTGGGCTGCCATGGAACAGGCCAACCATGGCCACCAGCGCGCTTACGGCGACGACGAGTGGACCGCCCGCGCGTCCGACGATTTCCGCAAATTGTTCGAAACCGACTGCGAAGTGTTCTTCGCCTTCAACGGCACCGCCGCCAACTCGTTGGCCCTGTCGTCGCTGTGCCAGAGTTACCACAGCGTGATCTGCTCGGAAACCGCCCACGTCGAAACCGACGAATGCGGCGCACCGGAATTCTTCTCCAACGGCTCCAAGCTGCTGATCGCCCGCACCGAAAACGGCAAGCTGACCCCGGAATCGATCCGCGAAGTGGCGCTCAAGCGCCAGGACATCCACTACCCCAAGCCCCGCGTCGTGACCCTGACCCAGGCCACTGAAGTCGGCAGCGTCTACACCCCGGATGAAATCCGCGCCATCAGCGCCACCTGCAAGGAACTGGGCCTGAACCTGCACATGGACGGCGCGCGCTTCTCCAACGCCTGCGCGTTCCTCGGCTGCACGCCAGCGGACCTGACCTGGAAGGCCGGGGTTGACGTGCTGTGCTTCGGCGGCACTAAAAACGGCATGGCCGTGGGCGAGGCGATCCTGTTCTTCAACCACGCACTGGCTGAAGATTTCGACTATCGCTGCAAACAGGCCGGGCAGCTGGCGTCGAAAATGCGCTTCCTCTCCGCCCCATGGGTCGGGATCCTGGAAAACGGCGCCTGGCTCAAATACGCCCGCCACGCCAACCACTGCGCACAACTGCTGGCCGAACTGGTCAGCGACATTCCTGGCGTGGAACTGATGTTCCCGGTGCAGGCCAACGGTGTGTTCCTGCAACTGTCGGAGCCGGCCATCGCCGCACTGACCGCCAAGGGCTGGCGTTTCTACACCTTCATCGGCAACGGCGGCGCTCGCTTCATGTGCTCGTGGGATACCGAGGAAGAGCGGGTGCGGGAATTGGCCCGCGACATCCGCGAAGTCATGTCCCACTAACACCACAAACCCTGTGGGAGCGAGCCTGCTCGCGATAGCGGCGGATCAGCCAACATTGATGTTGGAGCAAAATCCGCCATCGCGAGCAGGCTCACTCCTACAAAGGCATCCGAATCCCCTGACATTCTGCACCTGAAGACTTCGTCTACATTGTCTGTCGAGCCGATCCGCTCACATAACAATAATCAGGAGCGTACGCATGTCACTGCAAGGCAAAACCCTGTTCATCACCGGCGCCAGCCGTGGCATCGGCCGCGAGATTGCGCTTCGCGCCGCGCGTGACGGTGCAAACATCGTGATCGCCGCCAAAAGTGCCGAGCCGCATCCCAAACTGCCAGGTACGATTTTCAGTGTGGCCCGGGAAGTTGAGGCCGCGGGCGGCAAGGCGCTAGCCCTGCAAGTGGATGTGCGCGATGAAGTCGCCGTGCGCGAGGCGCTGGCCCAGGCCAACGAACATTTCGGCGCCATCGATGCGCTGGTCAACAACGCAGGCGCGATCAAGTTGACCGGAGTCCAGCACATCGAACTCAAGCGCTTCGACCTGATGCACCAGATCAACACGCGCGCCGTGTTGCTGTGCAGCCAGGCTGCCCTGCCCTACCTGAAGAAATCCGCAGGGCACATCCTCAACCTGTCCCCGCCGCTGAATCTGGACACCAAGTGGTTCGCCCAATACAGCCCCTACACCGTGACCAAATACGGCATGAGCATGCTCACCCTGGGCATGAGCGAGGAATTCCAGAATTACGGGATCAGTATCAATTCGTTATGGCCGCAGACCATGATTGCCACTGCCGCGATCGAGTTTCAGCTGGGGTCGAGGGAGTCGTTCAAGCATGCGCGCCTGCCTGCGATCATGGCCGATGCCGCCCATATCATTTTGAGCAGTGCGAATCGCAGCCTGACCGGACGCTTGTTGATCGATGAGGAAGTATTGCGGGAAAACGGTGTGACGGAGTTCGAGCACTATCGGTTTGCACCGGATAGCAGCGACAAACTCATGACTGACCTGTTTATCGACTGAGATATCCTCAACCCCTGTAGGAGCTGTCGAGTGAAACGAGGCTGCGATCTTTTGACTTTAAAGATCAAGATCAAAAGATCGCAGCCTTCGGCAGCTCCTACAGTGGCTTCGGCGTTAGTTAGAACTCGATGCGCACGTCGCCCTTCGGCACGCTGCAGCACGACAAAATGTACCCTTCGGCTTCATCTTCCTCGGTGATCCCGCCGTTGTGCTCCATCTCCACTTCGCCACCCAGCTTCAAGACCTTGCAGGTGCCACAGATGCCCATGCCGCAGGCTTTCGGGATCAGCAAACCCGCCTTCGCCGCCGCTGCGTGAACGGTTTCGCCCGGCGCAATGCGAATGCTTTTCCCCGACGCGACAAACTCCACCTGATGCAGATCCGCCACGTCGAGTTCCGGTGCATCGGCCGCCTGTTCGGCGTGTTCCACGGCGTCGGCACGCGCCTCTGGCGGGGTCGCGCCGAAAGACTCCTCGTGGTAACGCGACATGTCGAAGCCAGCGCCTTCCAGCAAGCGCTTGACCGCATTCATATAGGGTGTCGGGCCGCAGCAGAATACTTCGCGCTCAAGGAAGTCCGGCGCCATCAATTCAAGCATTCGCTGGTTGAGGTAACCGCGATAACCGGCCCAGGGCTCACCCATGCCGTGCTTCTCGCAGATCAGGTGCAGGCTGAAGTTATCGATCCGCGACGCCATGTGTTCCAGCTCGCGGTGGTAGATGATGTCCTTGGGCGAACGGGCGCTGTGGATAAACACCATGTCGACATTGCCGTTGGTGTCGTAGAACCAGCGCGCCATGGACATGACCGGCGTGATACCCACACCGCCGCTGAGGTAAAGCACCTTTGGCGCGGTGAAGTCCATGGCATTGAACAGCCCGACCGGCCCGTGCACCGCCAGTTCCTGGCCTTCGTGCAGGGTGTCGTGCAGCCAGTTGGACACCTTGCCGCCCGGCACGCGCTTGATGGTCACCGAAAAGCTGTACGGCACCGATGGCGAGCTGGAAATGGTGTACGAACGCATGATCGGCTGGCCTTCGATTTCCAGCTCCAGGGTGACAAACTGCCCCGGCTTGAAAAAGAACAGGATCGGCTGGTCGGCCATGAAGCAGAAGGTGCGCACATCCCAGGTTTCCTGGATGACTTTGACGCAACGGACGATGTGCCGACCATTGGCCCAGGTCTGGGTGGTTACCGGGTTCAGGAAGCTGTTGGACATGCTGATCTCCACGGCCGACTGTCGGCCTTCATGTTGGCGATTCTGCGTATAGCGCGAACCACCCATTTACCTATCTGCGACATTCACATGCTTATCGCGACCAGCCCCCAACGACCGGGGCTTGCGCGTCGGGAACAGATTGCACCATGTCGCCCATGGATAAGGTTCTGGCCAGCGCCGGCCCCACACTCGCCACACACCAAGACACATTCTTTACACCTTGCGTAGCAACCCTGATTAGCCACTTTCGCCGGCCACACAGAATGGCCTTGAGGATTAAACGATGGACGTCACTACTACCCTTAGCCTGGGCGATCCGCTGGAACCCGCACGCAAGGCCACCGCGCAGATGCTGCAAGAGCGCGAGCGCACGTTCTCGCTGCCGCAGCCGTTCTACTCTGACGAGCGCCTGTTTGATATCGACATGCAGGAAATCTTTCAGAAAGAGTGGTTGATCGCCGGCATGACCTGCGAAATCCCCACCAAGGGCAACTACCTGACGCTGCAAGTGGGCAAGAACCCGATCATCGTGATTCGTGGCGCAGAAGGTGTAGTGCACGCGTTTCATAACGTCTGCCGCCACCGCGGCTCGCGCCTGTGCACCAGCGAAAAAGGCAAGGTCGCCAAATTGGTCTGCCACTACCATCAGTGGACCTACGAACTCGACGGTCGCCTGCTGTTCGCCGGAACCGAAATGGGCGCCGATTTCGACATGAAGCAATACGGCCTGAAACCGGTGAACGTGAAGACCGCCGGTGGCTACATCTTCATCAGCCTGGCAGAGAACCCGCCGGCCATCGATGACTTCCTGTCGACACTCAACCATTACATGGAACCGTACGACATGGAAAACACCAAGGTGGCGATCACCACCACCTTGATGGAAAAGGCCAACTGGAAGCTGGTGCTGGAAAACAACCGCGAGTGCTACCACTGCAACGCGTCGCATCCGGAGCTGCTCAAGACCCTGCTGGAATGGGACGACGTCACCGACCCGCGCGCCGACCAGGCCTTCAAGGACCACGTGGCCGCCTCCGCCGCTGCCTGGGAAGCCGAGAAGATCCCTTACGCCCACGCCAGCTTCGGCCTGCGTAACCGCATCGTGCGCATGCCGCTGCTCAAGGGCACCGTGTCGATGACCCTGGACGGCAAACAGGGCTGCGCCAAGCTCATGGGCCGCATCAAGAACCCGGACCTGGGCTCGATGCGCATCCTGCACCTGCCGCATTCGTGGAACCACTGCATGGGCGACCACATCATCGTGTTCACCGTGTGGCCGATCAGCGCCCAGGAAACCATGGTCACCACCAAGTGGATCGTGCACAAGGATGCCGTTGAAGGCGTGGACTACGACGTGGAGCGCATGCGCCAGGTCTGGGACGCCACCAACGACCAGGATCGTCGCCTGGCCGAAGAAAACCAGCGCGGGATCAACTCCACCGCTTATCAGCCAGGGCCTTACTCCAAGACCTATGAGTTTGGTGTGGTGAATTTTGTGGATTGGTACAGCGAGCGCCTGCTAAACAACCTCGGGGCTGAGCCTGCGCCTTACCTCAAAGGCGTCCCTGTTCAAGGCTAATGTAGGAGCGAGCTTGCTCGCGAAAAATTCAAGGACACCACTGGGTATCTGGTTTTACGCGTCATCGTTCACGACCATCGCGAGCAAGCTCGCTCCTACAAGGGGCTTGCTCACAACAGGTTCTCTCCCCGCTAAATATTCCGCATCATTTAGTACTGTACGAAATATGATCTATTCCGTTCAGCGCTATGCTCTACGTGCCTCACAGCCTTCCGCAAACAAGTTATCCACACCTCCACCCACAGCAAATGGGGACAACTGGGGAAATGCGCAAAACTTTTTCCACAAAACCCAAAGAAAAATCGTGACTTATCCGAAACCAAGGTTCTCCGAAAGCATTGATCATTTTTTGATCTAACGCCCGAAAGCCTTGCCACACCTACCCTGCAGAGGATCGCAAACACCTTATCCACAGAAGCGCCAACAGAGATTGGGGGCAACTTCGAGGCCGCTGTGGAAAACCGCTGAAAGCCGCGATATTTCTAGGTGTGCGGGCGGTTTGTAGATTGAAATAGGCAATTTGATCATTTTTCAACCATAACCCTGAAAACCATGAATCTAAAGGCCTGCAGCGTTGAGCGAACATCTTATCCACAGAAGCGCCAACAGAGATTGGGGGCAACTCAGCTGACTTGTGCACACTCCCTCTCGAAAAAAAGTCATGAAAAACCGCAGCTTAAGGTGGTTGTTTTTTGATCTGGTAGCTGCAAGCCGCGGTTTGTGTGGGTTTCAGCGAGGGGCGAACACGTTATCCACAGAAGCGCTAACAGGGATTGTGGGTAAAGAGGTCAACAGCTTCTGAAATGATCAACCCGTACAAGAACTAGCAAAGACCGCTTAAAAGACTTCATAGCCAACCCACTAATAAAAACCAGGTTTTATGATCAAGCGCTGAAGCACAGAAAATTTCGTGACCGGTTGCTGCACCCTCAACAGTGCACAATGGAAATGTAGCAGGAGGGTGAGGTCGCGAGAGGTAGCCGGTTATCCACCAGGCTGTGGATAACCGCTAGAGAAAGGATAATTCGAAGCCCTAGGGCCGATACATCAGATAGGCTTCACCCGTGACCCGAATCATCGGATGCGGCGTGATCTGGCAGGAATCGACGATGCGGAAGCCGTGGCGCTCATAGAAACGCCGGGCGCCGGTGTTCGCGGCGTAATCGATCAGGCTCAGGCCATTGAGTCCGAGCCGGTTGGCGCGGTCGTAGGCGTATGCAAGGAACTGCTTGCCCAGCCCCTGGTTGCGCCAGCCTTCATGCAGCGCCAGGCTGGAAATATAAAGGGTGTCGGGGATTTCCATGGTGGCGTACGGCGCCAGCACCGGGTCGGTCACCGGCGCTGCGAACGGGTCGTGACGCATTACATAGCTGTGCAACATGCCGATGACTTGCCCATTCGCTTGGGCAATAAGGCAGTTCTGCCAGGAGAAATCCACATCGTCGCGGGCATATCGCAGGGCCCCGACGTCCAGCAGATCCTGGCCGGGCTCGGCTAACTGGCTCCAGATGTAATCCGCGGCCCCTTCCGAGGAAATCTGGAACAAACGCGCAATCTCTCGCGCATCCGCGCGCACTGCCGAACGAAATTCAACCGACATGTATTGGAACTCCACCAATCATCGAGCGCCCGTTTTAACGTGGGCGCTTATGGCGCGGCAACGCGCCGGAGGGACAGTTATTTTTCCGGGTGTTGCAGCTTGAAGTTCAATGTCACCGCACCACACCCTCTTCAATCAGCAGTTTGAGAATCGCTTCAGCCCCCGCCTGTGCCGTAACGCCCTTGAGCACCTGCCCCCCGCCACCGCTGGCCTTGGCCGTGGCAGCTTTCATGCGATCGGCGCCGCTCTTGGCCTTGATCACCTTCAAGCGTTTCGGCCGTGGCTTGGCCGGTTGCAGGGTGGCGACGGTCAACAGTTCGTCGTCGACGACCTCCACGTCATCAGCCTGCAACACCCCACGCCGGGCCGGGCCGTAGGCGCTCTGACGTGGCTTGGGTGCGGCGTTATCCACAGTCGCCAGGAACGGCAAGCGCACTTTCAAGCGACGGCGCTGGCCGCGCGGCAACGCCTGCAGCACCAGCGCAGAACCGCCATCGATCGACTCGACCTGCGCCAGCCCCACCACCAGCGGCCAGCCAAGGCCTTCGGCCAGCAGGAACGGCAACATGCCCGAGCCCTCGCCGGTTTCCGCCTGGCTGCCGGTCAATACGACCTGAGCGCCAGCGTCGCGCAAATAGGCGGTCAACGCCGGCAGCGCATCGGCGCCTTGCGGTTGTTCCAGCACATGCAATTGCTCAAGTCCCATGCCCAGGTAAGCGCGCAAGGCCGGCTCGGCGACATCGCCGGCGTGTAGCACCTGCAAGTTATCCCCAGCCAGTTGCAAACCCAGTTCCACCGCCCGCGCATCCTGATCCGCACGGCGTGGTCGACCGGAGGTCGGGTGGGCGCCGATGGACACCAGGCTGATGATTTTCGTGCTCATAACCCTTTCCTTCCCTTAAGCCGCATCGCGCCTGGCCTCGTTGCGGTAGGCCTCTACCGCCGCGATCAAGGCTTGAAGAATCTCGGCGCTCTCGCCGATCACCGACAGGTCGGCCCGTTTGATCATGTCGCAGCCCGGATCGAGGTTGATCGCCACCACCTTGTCGCAGGCACCGATGCCTTGCAGGTGCTGGATCGCCCCGGAGATCCCCACCGCCACGTAGACCCGTGCGGTGACCCAGGTGCCGGACGCGCCGACCTGACGGTCGCGGGCCATGAAACCATCGTCCACCGCCACCCGGGACGCGCCTTCGGTGGCGCCCAGGGCTTCGGCGGTCCTGTGGAAAAGTCCCCAATCCTTGACCCCGTTGCCGCCGGAGAAGATGAATTCCGCCTCGGCCATTGGAATCGCTGCCGGGTCCACCGCCACCGCCCCCAGATCCTCGATGCGCGAGAGACTGCGAGCGACGGTTGTGGATAACTCCACCGGCAGGGCTTCGTGACGGGTTTCGCTGACCGGTTCGGTGCATTCCACAGCGGCCAGGATCAACCGCGCAAGCGGCCGCGCCAGGTCTTGCAAACCGGCACCGGCGCGGCCGATACATTCCTGATCCTTGACCTGCCAAACCCGCGTGGCCGGGCGTTCGCCCAAGGCGGCAGCAAAGCGTCGACCCAGTTCACCGCCACCAGTACGACTGTCCGGCAGCAGCCAATGACGTGGGCTGAACTGGTTATCCACAGCCCGCAGGCCCTGGACCCGTTGTTCCGGTGCATAACCGCTGAACTGCTCGCCTTCAAGCACCAGCAGGCGATCGACGCCAGCCGTGGCGAAGGCGTTCTCCTTGTGCTCGCCGAAGACCACGGCCAGTACCGCGCCGTCCTTGCCGGCCAATTGATGAGCCAGGCCGAGCAAGTCGCGGTCGTGGCTGCTCAAGCGGCCGCCGACCATGTCCGGCACCACGCTGATGTAGAACGCCGGTGCAGGCACCTGATGCAGCGGCAATTGCACTTCAACGGCGGCCGTACGCTTGGTCGCCCCGCCCTGCTGGGCGCCGCTGCGGTCGATGCGCTTGATGCCGTTGGGGCCGATGAAGCCGATGCCATGGGGGTTCTTGCGGATGACGCCGTTCGGCCCCATCCAGCTGTGTTGCGCCGGTTGCATGGCCGCGTGCAGCGGGTGCAGGCGGTTGCGGGCGATCCATTCGGCACGGGGGTCGCGGCGGATAATGTCGCTCATCAATGCACCTCAGCAGGTTCACGTTGGGCCGGTGTGGCCGGCTTGCTCGGTGCCTGGTCTTCCAGCAACGCGTCGGCCACCAGTTCGGCAATGTCCTTGATCAAAGGTCGCGGCTCGACCACGCCCTCAAGCATCGCGGTGCACTGCGGGCAGCCCACGGCCACCAGTTCGGCGCCCGTCTCGCGGATGTCGTCCATGCGCATGTCGGGGATACGCTGCTTGCCCGGAATGTCGGTGATCGGCGCGCCGCCGCCACCGCCGCAGCAGCGGGAACGGAAACCGGAGCGTTGCATCTCTTTCACTTCGATGCCGAGGGCACGCAGGACCTGACGCGGCGCCTCGTATTCGCCGTTGTAGCGGCCGAGGTAGCACGGGTCGTGATAGGTCACGCTGTCGCCCTTGTGCTGGCCGAGATTCAGCGCGCCGGCGCCGATGATTTCCGCCATGTAGGTGCTGTGGTGCTGCACCAGGTAGTTGCCATCGAAGGCGCCGTATTCGTTTTTCAACACGTGGAAGCTGTGCGGATCGCAGGTGACGATGCGGTTGAAGCTGTATTTGGCCAGGGTCTGGATGTTGCGTTTGGCCAGCAACTGGAAGGTTGCCTCGTCACCCAGGCGTCGGGCCACGTCACCGCTGTCACGCTCTTCGAGGCCGAGCACGGCGAAGTCGATTTTCGCCGCTTTCAACACTTTGACGAACGCGCGCAGGGTGCGCTGGTTGCGCATGTCGAAGGCGCCGTCGCCAACCCAGAACAGTACGTCGGTGGATTTCTTTTCGCTGAGCAGATTGAGGTTCAAGTCCGCCGCCCAGTTCATCCGTCCGCCCGGGGCGAAGCCGCCCGGGTTGTCGGTGGCGATCAGGTTTTCCAGGACTTCGGCGCCCTTGTTCGGGGTCGCGCCTTTTTCCAGGGTCAGATGGCGACGCATGTCGACGATGGCATCGACGTGCTCGATCATCATCGGGCATTCCTCGACGCAGGCACGGCAGGTGGTGCACGACCACAGGGTTTCGGCGTCCACCAGGCCGTTGACGATCGGCTGATGCGGATTACCCGCATGCTCGCCAATTGGTTTGCCTGGATACGGGCTACCGGCGAATTTCGCATCGGTGCCACCCGCCAGACCGACGACCATGTCCTGAATCAGTTTTTTCGGGTTCAACGGCTGTCCGGCGGCAAACGCCGGGCACGCCGCTTCGCACTTGCCGCACTGCACGCAGGCGTCGAAGCCGAGCAGTTGGTTCCAGGTGAAATCCTTGGGTTTTTCCACGCCCAGCGGAGCGTTCGGATCGTTCAAGTCCAGAGGCTTGAGACCCGTAGAACGACCTCCACCAAAACGCTCGGCGCGACGGTGCCAGGCCAGGTGCAGGGCACCGGCAAAGGCGTGCTTCATCGGCCCGCCCCAAGTCATGCCGAAGAACAACTCGGACACGCCCCACAGCACACCGATGCCGAGGATCACCGCCAACATCCAGCCACCGAAGTTTTCCGGGAGGATACCGGCCACCGGCAGGGTCACCAGGAAGAACGACGCCGAGAACGCCAGCAGGCTTTTCGGCAGGCGCATCCACGGGCCTTTCGACAGGCGCGCAGGTGGGTTGCGTCGACGCAGGTAGACGAAGATCGCACCGACGAACATCACCGCTGTCATCAACAGCAGCGCATAGCCGAGGAAGCGGTTATGCAGGCCGAATCCGTGAACCAGTATCGCCAGCACGACGGACGCCACCGCGCCGCCAGCCGTGGCAACGTGGGTGTTGGCGATGTATTTGTCCCGCGCCACCACGTGGTGCAGATCGACCATGTAGCGCTTGGGCATGGCGAACAGGCCGCCGATCAGGTCGACCTTCGAGGCTCGGCCCCGGCGCCACATGGCCACCCGCCGCAACGCGCCCAGAACCGCGAGGCCCAGGGCGGCGAACAACAGGATTGGAAGAAGGGTGTTCAACATGGTGGAGCTCCCACAAACCACGGAGTCATGCATCGGTCTTGTAGGAGCCGGCTTGCTGGCGATTCAGACGACGCGGTGAGTCAGGCAGACCGCGTTATCGTTCATCGCCAGCAAGCCGGCTCCTACAGGTGGTTGGCTTAGAAATCCTTGCACAGCCGCAGTGCGTCGTAGATCGCCGCGTGCACGTTGCGCTGGGCCACGCAGTCACCGATACGGAACAGCAGGTAACCGTCACCGCTCTGTGCAAGGCTTGGTTGCGGCTTGATCGCGAACAAGGCTTCGACGTCGATCTGGCCCTTGTTGCGCGAGCCTTCCTTCATCGCGTAGTAGATTTCCTCGTCCGGACGCACGCCGTTCTCGATCACCACCTGGTCCACCACCCGCTCCTCTTTGGCGCCGGTGTATTCGTTTTCCAGTACTGCGATCAACTTGTCGCCTTCGCGGTAGACCTTCTCCAGCATCATGTCGCCGGTCATGATCACTTCTTTCGGATACATGCTGCGGTAGTAGGTCGGGAACGACGTACCGCCGATGGCCACGCCCGGCTTGATGTCGTCGGTGACGATCTCGACCTGGCTGCCCTTGTCGGCGAGGAAGTCGGCGGTGGACATGCCGGTGAACTCGCAGATGGTGTCGTAGACCAGCACGTTCTTGGCCGGTGCAACCTTGCCGTCGAGGATGTCCCAGCTGCTGACCACCAGGCCTTCGGCCGCGCCCCAGTGCTCGTTCTGCTCGATGAACGGATGTCCGCCGACAGCCAGCACCACCACGTCCGGACGCAGGTCCATGATGGTCGGCGCATCCGCCGCGGTGCCCAGGCGCAGGTCGACTTTCAACCGTGCCAGCTCCAACTGGTACCAGCGGGTGATACCGGCGATCTGGTCCCGTTGCGGCGCTTTCGAGGCCGTGGTGATCTGCCCGCCAATGAACTCTTTCTTCTCGAACAGCGTGACGTCGTGACCACGTTCGGCGGCCACGCGGGCGGCCTCCATCCCGGCAGGACCGGCGCCGACCACCACCACCTTGCGTTTCACCCCGGTGGTTTTCTCGATGATGTGCGGCAGGCCCATGTATTCACGGGAGGTCGCCGCGTTCTGGATGCACAGCACATCCAGGCCCTGGTACTGACGGTCGATGCAGTAGTTGGCGCCGACGCACTGCTTGATCTGGTCGATCTGGCCCATCTTGATCTTGGCGATCAGGTGCGGGTCGGCAATGTGCGCGCGGGTCATGCCGACCATGTCGACGTAACCGCCCTCCAGAATCCGCGTGGCCTGGTTCGGGTCCTTGATGTTCTGCGCGTGCAGCACCGGAACCTTGACCACTTCCTTGATGCCGGCGGCCAGGTGCAGGAACGGCTCCGGTGGATAACTCATGTTCGGAATCACGTTGGCCAGGGTGTTGTGGGTGTCGCAACCCGAGCCCACGACGCCGAGGAAATCGAGCATGCCGGTGTCGTCGTAATACTTGGCGATCTGCTTCATGTCCTCATGGGACAAACCATCCGGGTGGAACTCGTCACCGCAGATGCGCATGCCCACGCAGAAATCGTCACCGACTTCGGCGCGCACGGCTTTCAACACTTCCAGGCCGAACTTCATGCGGCCCTCGAAGGTGCCGCCCCATTCGTCGGTACGCTTGTTGACCCGCGGGCTCCAGAACTGGTCGATCATGTGCTGGTGCACCGCCGACAGTTCGACACCGTCCAGGCCACCGGCCTTGGCGCGGCGCGCGGCTTGCGCGTAATTGCCGATCACCCGCCAGATTTCTTCTGGCTCGATGGTCTTGCAGGTGGCACGGTGCACCGGCTCGCGTACACCGGACGGAGACATCAGGGTCGGCCAGTTGAAGCCGTCCCAGCGCGAGCGCCGGCCCATGTGAGTAATCTGGATCATGATCTTGGCGCCGTGCTTGTGCATGGCGTCGGCAAGATTCTGGAAGTGCGGAATGATGCGGTCAGTGGACAGGTTGACCGAGCTCCACCACTCCTGCGGGCTGTCGATGGCCACGACGGACGAACCGCCGCAGATCGCCAGGCCGATCCCGCCCTTGGCCTTCTCTTCGTAATACTTGACGTACCGGTCGGTGGTCATGCCGCCGTCGGTGGCATAGACCTCGGCGTGCGCAGTGCTGAGCACGCGGTTGCGGATGGTCAGTTTGCCGATCTGGATCGGCTGGAACATTGCTTCGAAAGCCATGGCGGGTTCCTCGACTTACAACGGCTTGACGATGAACAAGCCGTCTTCGTGGCCCTCTTCGGAGCCACCGTAGACTTGCTCGGCCACGGTGCGAATCTTGCTGCCGCGGGCGGCGAGGATCTGGTCCATCGCGCCGGCAAACCAGCCTGTGAACATGTAGTCGACCTTGCGCCCGACCTTGCCGTACACATAGACGAAGGCGGAGTGTTCGAGCTTGACGCTGGCGGTGCCTTTGTCGAGGTCGATGTCCTGGATCTTGAACAGGCCCCAGCCGCGTTGCGACAGGCGCTTCATGTAGTGCTCGAACACCGCGACGCCTTCCAGGCCGTGGCATTCGGCTTCTTTTTCACACCAGTGCCAGGCGGACTTGTAGCCGGCCTTGTAGAGGATTTCGGCATAGGCGTCGGCGCCCAGCACTTCCTCGATGCCCATATGGTTATTGACGAAGAAATGACGCGGCACATACAGCATCGGCAGGGCGTCGGAGGTCCAGACACCGGTTTCGCTGTCGACTTCGATAGGCAATTGCGGGGCGATCTTGGCCATGGAAACTTAACTCCAGAAAAATTTTGGTGTTGCCTGCGGCGCGGATGGCCGCAGGTAAGGATTCAGAAGTGCGGCGGCTTATTCGCCCCAGACGTCTTTGAGCACGTTGACCCAGTTCTCGCCCATGATCTTGCGCACCACACGCTCGCTATGGCCGCGCTTGAGCAGGGTTTCGGTGAGGTTCGGGAACTCGCCGACGGTGCGGATGCCCAGCGGGTTGATGATCTTGCCGAAGCTGGTCAGGCGGCGGGCGTAGCCCTTGTCGTGGGTCAGGTATTCGAAGAAGTCCTGGCCATGACCCTGGGTGAAGTCGGTGCCGATGCCGATGGCGTCTTCGCCGACGATGTTCATGGTGTATTCGATGGCTTCGGCGTAGTCGTCGATGGTCGAATCGATGCCTTTGGCCAGGAACGGCGCGAACATGGTCACGCCGACAAAGCCGCCGTGATCGGCGATGAACTTCAGCTCTTCATCGGACTTGTTGCGCGGGTGGATTTTCAGGCCCGACGGCAGGCAGTGGGAGTAGCAGACCGGCTTCTTCGATTCGAGGATGACTTCTTCGGACGTCTTGGAGCCGACGTGGGACAGGTCGCACATCACGCCAACGCGGTTCATCTCGGCGACGATTTCGCGACCGAAACCCGACAGGCCGCCGTCACGCTCGTAGCAACCGGTGCCCACCAGGTTCTGGGTGTTGTAGCACATCTGCACGATACCCACGCCGAGCTGCTTGAACACCTCGACATAGCCGATCTGGTCTTCAAAGGCGTGGGCATTCTGGAAGCCGAAGAGGATGCCGGTCTTGCCCTGTTCCTTGGCCTTGCGGATGTCGGCGGTGGTGCGCACCGGAATCACCAGGTCGCTGTTCTCGCGGATCAGTTTCTGGCTGGCGGCGATGTTGTTGACGGTGGCCTGGAAGCCCTCCCACACCGACACGGTGCAGTTGGCTGCGGTCAGACCGCCCTTGCGCATGTCTTCGAACAGCTCACGGTTCCACTTGGCAATAATCAGCCCGTCGATAACGATGCTGTCGGCGTGCAATTCGGCTGGGCTCATCAGGCTGTCCCCTTGTTGTCGATTCATGCGCCGAATCGTCTGCCGGCGCTTTGGGGCCAGCATATGCCTGAGGGACGGGGCAGCCGGGTGCAAAAACGACAGGGGAATTGCCGAAAGCGTCAATCCGCGACAAAGGGTCGTCGCAAGGTACAATTGCCGACCTGTTCAAGGCGGTCCGCTTGGGCCAGAATTCGCCGCATCACTTGATGCTTCACTGGATGGGAGCGGCAACTCACATGAAATTCTTCTTCCTGGCATTGGCACTGATGGCGACCGGCGTACACGCAGCCGAGGAGTCCGAGGACACCCCCTGCGACAAAGTCGAAAACGACATCCAGACCCTGGAATGCTCGGCCTTCAACAAAACCACCGCCGAAGACTTGCTGGGCGAGAACTACAAGAGTCTGGCCGAGCGCATGCAGTCGCTCTACGGCAAGAACCCGTCGCAATTGGCCGACATCACCGCGAAGATCAAAGCCGCGCAACAGCAATGGCTGAAAACCCGCGACGCCGACTGCGCCATCGAAGCCTTCCCGGCCGCCGCTGGCAGCAAGGCCTTCACTATTGCGCAAAATGATTGCGTGGCGCGGATGAGCGATGAGCGGTCGGAGTTTCTGGAGTCGATTGGGCAGGAGTGAACGCAAGGATGGAAAACATGATGATCCCTCACGAAGTCGTTAGCCGCATTGTCGACGGTGCGTTGCCTGTACGCGCCTGGCGCGAACACTTGAACCTTACACAGGATGAAGTGGCCAAACGCATGGGCATCTCTCAACCGGCCTTCGCCCAGCAGGAAACGGTCGCGAAGCCGCGCAAGGCCACCCGCGAAAAAATTGCCGCGGCGCTTGGCATCACCGCCAATCAACTTGAGCTGTAAGCTTCACGCCTTCAGCCAGAAAAGGGATTCAACATGAAAGTCTGCGGCATCGAAATCAAAGGCAGCGAAGCGATCATTGCCGTGGCCACCCTCGAAGGCTCGGCCCTGGGCCACTTGGCGCTCGCCACCAAGAAAATCGCCCTCGAGGATGACGACGAAGCCGCCAACGTCAAAGTGTTCGCGGCTCAGGTGGCGTCGTTCGTGCGGGAGAATTCGATTGATCGCATTACGATCAAGAAGCGCAGCAAGAAAGGCGAGTTTGCCGGTGGGCCGACGACGTTCAAGATCGAAGGGGTTTTCCAGTTGCTGGAGAATTGCGAAGTGACGTTGTTGTCACCACAGACGATCAATGCCCAGGCCAAGAAGCACGGGTTTGAGCCTCCGGCGACGTTGAACAAGTATCAGCATGAGGCTTACAAGGCGGCGTGTTCGGCGTTGATGAAAAAATAAGATCAACCACAGATCAATCTGTGGGAGCTAGCCTGCTGGCGATAGCGGTGTATCAGTCAATCTAGATGTTGACTGACACACCGTTATCGCCAGCAGGCTAGCTCCCACAAGGCGTAATTTCAGATCACTTTTTGTATATCGCTGATCCGCCGCCGGTCTTCCCGCGGACACCGCTCAAACTTCGCCCGATAACTGCGGGTGAAATACGACGGCGATTCAAACCCGCAGGCAATACTCACTTCCAGCACGCTCATATCGGTCTGCCGCAACAACTGCCGCGCCTTCTCCAGGCGCAAACGCAGATAGAAATTGCTCGGCGTGTCGTTCAAATGCAGGCGAAACAGCCGCTCCAGCTGACGCCGCGTCACCTTGATCGATTCCGCCAATTCCAGCGTACTCAACGGCGGTTCGCTGTGCTGCTCCATCTCACCAATCACCTGCACCAGTTTCTTGTTACTGATGCCATAACGCGTGGCGACTTCCATGCGCTGGTGGTCTTTGCGCGGGCGGATGCGGCCGAGCACGAATTGTTCGCTGACCTGGATCGCCAATTCCGGGCCGTGGGCCTGGGCGATCAGATCCAGCATTAAATCGATGGACGCGGTACCGCCGGCGGAGGTGATGCGCCGACGGTCGATCTCGAACAGTTCCTGGGTGACGCTGAGCTGCGGATACGACTCCTTGAAGGCGTCGATGGCTTCCCAGTGCAGGGTCAGGCGGTGGCCGTCGAGCAGGCTGGCTTCGGCGAGGATAAAGCTGCCAGTGTCGATGGCGCCGAGGGTGACGCCTTCAAGGTCCAGCCGGCGCAGCCAGTGCTCCAGCGCTGGAGTGGCGAACTTCAGCGGTTCAAAGCCGGCGACCACCAACAAGGTCGAGCCCTTCTTCAGTGGTTCCAGCGCCGCATCGGCATTGACCGACATGCCGTTGCTGGCCAGCACTGCCCCGCCATCGGCGCTCAATACATGCCAGCGATACAACTCGCCACGAAAACGATTGGCGACCCGCAACGGCTCGATGGCCGAGATAAATCCAATGGCCGAGAAACCCGGCATCAACAAGAAGTAGAAATCCTGGGACATGGTGCGCACTCGATGGCCGGTAACGAGAGGGCGGGTAGCGTGAGGACGTTGATACGCCACTTGCAACAGCCATTCAAGAGCACAGGTCGCTGCAGTGCAAGAGCTGGTCGCCGCAGTGCGCTTTCATGGCCGCTTAGCTGCGTAACTTGTCATCACCGGCGCATCAGACGCCGGAACTCACAATAATGAAACTGCCGAGGAACCTGAGAATGAAACGACTGATCAGCAGCTGTGTTCTTGCACTCAGTGGTACCGCTTTGCTGAGCGCCAGCGTCATGGCCGCGGAACCCGCCTCTTGCCAGAATGTGCGCATGGGCGTGGTGAACTGGACCGACGTGATCGCCACCAGTGCGATGACCCAGGTATTGCTCGACGGCCTCGGCTACAACACCAAACAAACCAGCGCCTCCCAGCAAATCATCTTCGCCGGGATCCGCGATCAGCGCCTGGACCTGTTCCTGGGTTACTGGAACCCGCTGATGACCCAGACCATCACCCCGTTCGTCGACGCCAATCAGGTCAAGGTGCTTGAAGCACCCAGCCTGAAAGATGCCCGCGCCACCCTCGCCGTTCCGACTTATCTTGCAGACAAGGGCCTGAAAACCTTCGCCGACATCGCCAGGTTCGAAAAAGAACTGGGCGGCAAGATCTACGGCATCGAGCCCGGCTCGGGCGCCAACACCCAGATTAAGGCGATGATCGCCAAGAACCAGTTCGGCCTCGGCAAGTTCCAACTGGTCGAATCCAGCGAAGCCGGCATGCTCGCGGCGGTGGATCGCGCGGTGCGCCGCAAGGAAGCCGTGGTGTTCTTCGGCTGGGCGCCGCACCCGATGAACGTCAACGTGCAGATGACCTACCTCACCGGCAGCGACGACGCCCTCGGCCCTAACGAAGGCATGGCCACGGTCTGGACCGTCACCGCGCCGAAATATGCCGAACAGTGCCCCAACATCGGACGCCTGCTGAGCAACCTGACGTTCACCGCCGAAGACGAGAGCCGGATGATGCAGCCACTACTGGATCACAAGGACGCCTTCGAATCGGCCAAACAGTGGCTGAACGATCACCCGCAAGACAAACAGCGCTGGCTCGAAGGCGTGACCACCTTCGATGGCAAGCCGGCGGCTGAGAACCTCAAGCTGACCAGCAAATAACCCCCTGACTTGAACCACCGATTCGCAGCCCGAACGGGCTGCGAACGGAACCACTACGCCTGTAAGGAACCGAAAAATGAACCACGACGTCATCATCACCTGCGCACTCACCGGTGCTGGCGACACGACCGCCAGGAGCCCACACGTGCCGGTCACCCCGAAACAGATCGCCGCTGCCGCCGTGGAAGCCGCCAAGGCCGGCGCCACCGTGGTTCACTGCCATGTCCGCGATCCTGAAACCGGCAAGTTCAGCCGCGACGTGGCGCTGTACCGCGAAGTGATGGAGCGCATCCGCGAGGCCGATGTCGACATCATCGTCAACCTCACCGCCGGTATGGGTGGTGACCTGGAAATCGGCGCTGGCGAGAAGCCGATGGAGTTCGGCCCGAACACCGACCTGGTCGGCCCGCTGACCCGCCTGGCCCATGTCGAAGAACTGCTGCCGGAAATCTGCACCCTCGATTGCGGCACGCTGAACTTTGGCGATGGCGACACCATCTACGTCTCCACCCCGGCGCAGCTGCGTGCTGGCGCCAAACGCATCCAGGAGCTGGGCGTGAAGGCCGAGCTGGAGATTTTCGACACCGGTCACCTGTGGTTCGCCAAACAGATGATCAAGGAAGGCCTGCTCGACAACCCGCTGTTCCAACTGTGCCTGGGCATCCCGTGGGGCGCACCTGCCGACACCACCACCATGAAAGCCATGGTCGACAACCTGCCTGCAGACGCCGTCTGGGCCGGTTTCGGCATCGGCCGCATGCAAATGCCGATGGCCGCGCAAGCCGTGCTGTTGGGTGGCAACGTGCGCGTCGGGCTGGAAGACAACCTGTGGCTGGACAAGGGCGTGCTGGCGACCAACGGCCAGTTGGTCGAGCGTGCGACAGAAATCCTCAGCCGCCTCGGCGCTCGTGTGCTGACCCCGGCTGAAGGCCGCAAGAAAATGGGCCTGACCCAGCGCGGCTGATTGCACTTACACCCTACCCCTGCAGGAGCCGGCTTGCCGGCGAAGAGGCCGGTAAATCCACCGCATCTTCTGCGGTGCTGAAATCGCCTTCGCCGGCAAGCCGGCTCCTACAGGGGTTCACCGAACTCTTCAGGAAGTTGCCATGACCTTCATTACCGAAATCAAAATCTTCGCAGCGCTGGGCAGCGGTGTCATCGGCAGCGGCTGGGTGTCCCGTGCCCTCGCCCATGGCCTGGACGTGGTGGCTTGGGACCCGGCGCCCGGTGCCGAGGCCGCCCTGCGCAAACGCGTTGCCAATGCCTGGGGCGCCCTGGAAAAACAGGGCCTGGCACCTGGCGCCTCGCAGGATCGCCTGCGCTTTGTCACGACCATTGAAGAATGCGTGCGCGACGCCGATTTCATCCAGGAAAGCGCCCCTGAACGCCTTGAACTGAAACTGGAACTGCACAGCAAGATCAGCGCCGCGGCCAAGCCCGATGCCTTGATCGGTTCCAGCACTTCCGGCCTGCTGCCGAGCGAGTTTTACGAGAGTTCGACTCACCCGGAACGCTGCGTGGTCGGGCACCCGTTCAATCCGGTTTACCTGTTGCCATTGGTGGAGGTGGTCGGCGGCAAGAACACCGCCCCCGAAGCCGTGCAAGCGGCGATGAAAGTCTACGAATCCCTCGGCATGCGCCCGCTGCATGTGCGCAAGGAAGTGCCGGGATTCATCGCCGACCGCCTGCTCGAAGCGCTGTGGCGCGAGGCGTTGCACCTGGTCAACGACGGTGTCGCGACCACCGGCGAAATTGACGATGCGATCCGTTTTGGCGCCGGTTTGCGCTGGTCGTTCATGGGCACGTTCCTGACCTACACGCTCGCCGGTGGCGACGCCGGCATGCGCCACTTCATGGCCCAGTTCGGCCCGGCCTTGCAGTTGCCGTGGACTTACCTGCCGGCGCCGGAGCTGACCGACAAGTTGATCGACGATGTGGTGGACGGCACCAGCGATCAGTTGGGCAAACACAGCATTTCGGCGCTGGAGCGCTATCGTGATGACTGCCTGCTGGCCGTGCTGGAAGCGGTGAAGACCACCAAAGAGAAGCATGGGATGGCATTCAGCGAGTAATCGACTATCAGGACTGGCCCCATCGCCAGCAGGCTGGCTCCCACAGGAGAATGCATTCCAATGTGGGAGCCAGCCTGCTGGCGATGACGGCATTCCAATCACAATCTGTTCTGGATCAGCCATCATGCCCGCCCTCACCACCTACCAAACCAGAATCATCCCCGACTGGGTCGACTACAACGGCCACCTGCGCGACGCGTTCTACCTGCTGATCTTCAGCTACGCCACTGACGCCCTGATGGATCGCCTCGGCATGGACAGCAACAACCGCGAAGCCAGCGGCAACTCGCTGTTCACCCTCGAACTGCACCTCAATTACCTGCACGAAGTGAAGCTCGACGCCGAGGTCGAGGTGCACACACAAATCATCGCCCACGACAGCAAACGCCTGCACCTCTACCACAGCCTGCATCGGGTCGGTGACGACCAAGAGCTCGCGGGTAATGAACAAATGCTGCTGCACGTCGACCTCGCCGGGCCGCGCTCTACACCATTCAGCGAAGATACCCTGGGCAAACTGCAAGCCATCGTCGCCGAACAGACCGACCTGCCCGCCCCCGCCTACGTCGGCCGAGTGATCGCATTACCGCCAAAAAAATAACCAGGAGATCCCATGAACACCGCCGCCGCTTTTGCCGACTTCCGTACTTATCCATTGATCAGCGCGCTGACCGGCGTGCAGGCCATGGCCGATCGTGTCCTGGTGAAGTGGGCCGACAACCGCGTCAGCCCCTTTCACCACCCCTGGCTGCGGGACAATTGCCCGTGCCCGTCATGCGTCTACACGGTGACCCGCGAACAGGTGCTGGAAATCGTCGATGTACCAGAAAACCTGATGCCCGCCCAAACCAGCATCGACGCTGAAGGTTGCCTGAGCGTGCAATGGCAGGATGGCCACCTCAGCCGCTTCGACCCCGGCTGGTTGCGGGCCCACGCCTACGACGACGAATCCCGCGCCGAGCGCCTGGCCGGCAAGCCCAAGGCCAGGCTTTGGCACAGTGATCTGCAGTTGCCGGTGTTCGACTATCAAGCGCTGATGAAGGACAACGACGCCCTGCTGCAATGGCTGCTGGCCGTGCGCGACACCGGCCTGACCCAGGTCCGTGGCGTCCCCACCGAGCCCGGCTCGCTGAAGCTGATCGCCCAGCGCATTTCCTTCATCCGCGAGAGCAATTTCGGCGTGCTGTTCAACGTGCAATCCAAGGCCGATGCCGACAGCAACGCCTATACCGCTTTCAACCTGCCGTTGCACAGCGACCTGCCGACCCGGGAGTTACAACCGGGGCTGCAATTCCTGCATTGCCTGGTCAACGATGCCGAGGGTGGCGAGAGTATTTTCGTCGACGGTTTTGCCATCGCCGACGCCTTGCGCCGCGAAGACCCGGAGGCATTCACCAGCCTTTGCAAGATCCCCGTGGAGTTTCGCAACAAGGACCGCCACAGCGACTACCGTTGCCTCGCGCCGATCATCGCCCTGGATGCTTTGGGGCAGGTGTCGGAGATTCGCATGGCGAACTTTCTGCGGGGGCCGTTCGATGCGTCGGTGGAGCAGATGCCCAGGCTGTATCACGCCTATCGCCGCTTCATTGCGATGACGCGCGAGCCCCGATTCAGGCTGATGCAAAGGCTCAATCCGGGCGAGCTCTGGTGCTTCGACAACCGTCGCACTTTGCATGCGCGCAATGCGTTTGATCCCGCCACCGGGGCGCGGCATTTCCAGGGGTGTTATGTGGATCGAGATGAGTTGTTGTCGCGCATTCTTGTGTTGCAACGCTAGACCGCGTCATCGTTTTTCGCGAGCAAGCCCGCTCCCACAGGGGATCTGTGCACGACATTGATCCAATGTGGGAGATTCACAGGCAAAAAAAAGCCCCGATCAAGCCGTGACAGGATCGAGGCAGAGGGTACTGTTGAGGAGCTGCCGTGGGAAGGTGACCAAACCCTCGTGAAGCGAGCTGGGTCCAGTGTGCCGACTCTCAGCGCAGGGAAATAGCCCGAAAACGACCTGTTCATAGTCAATGCTGCCATAACGACAAATCGCCCTTGCCGCCACTGCGTGCCACTACCAGAATCGAGCCACGACACCGTCCCCAGAAGAAGGATTAGCGTCATGATGTACGCCGATTTGATAGACCAGGAAGACCTGTTGGGCCAGCTCAAGGCATTGGGCTTTCATGTACCGACCGGCGCCACCGCCGAGCAGGCTTGCGAGTGTGCCGTGCGGGGTTTGAACAACGAACGGGCCACCGAGCTGCGCACCATGGTCAAGCAGATGTACACCAGCAGCGCGACGATCCTGCCGGCGGTGCGCCAGGCCATTGACAGGCAATTGCTGCCGGCATTGGCGGAGTACCAGCAGGGCCGCACTGCCCGTTAAGACGCCTTCGCGAGCAAGCCCGCTCCCACATTCAACCGAGTTCCATCATGGGAATGCGGTTGAATGTGGGAGCGGGCTTGCTCGCGAATGAAGGTGCCTCGGTCTAGAGCCTTACACTGGCAAACGTCGACTCATTACGCGCCTGACTCAGCGCCGACAACGGCCCCGACAACGGCGACAGCACCAACGCCTGTGGCAGCGGCATCATCGCCACCTGTTGCGTGGTGTTGGAACCCACACGCTCGTCACGCGGCGGAATGCCGAAGTATTCGCGGTAGCACTTGGAGAAGTGCGGCGTGGACACGAAGCCACAGACCGACGCCACTTCGATGATCGACATCGGCGTTTGCTTGAGCAGTTGCCGCGCGCGGATCAGGCGCAGTTTCAGGTAGTAACGCGACGGCGAGCAATGCAGGTACTTCTGGAACAGCCGCTCGAGCTGACGACGGGACACGGCGACGTACACCGCCAGTTCGTCGAGGTCGATCGGCTCTTCGAGGTTGGCTTCCATCAGCGCGACGATTTCCTGCAACTTCGGCTGATTGGTGCCGAGCATGTGCTTGAGCGGCACGCGCTGGTGGTCCTGTTCGTTGCGGATGCGCTCGTAGACGAACATCTCCGAGATCGCGGCCGACAGCTCGCGACCGTGATCGCGGCTGATCAGGTGCAGCATCATGTCCAGCGGCGCGGTGCCACCGGAGCTGGTGAAGCGGTTACGGTCGAGGGTGAACAGGCGGGTACTCATGGCCACCCGCGGAAACGCTTCCTGCATCGCCGCCAGGCATTCCCAGTGCACACTGCAATCGAAACCGTCCAGCAGGCCGGCGCAGGCCAGGGCCCAGCTACCGGTGCAGACTGCACCCAGGCGACGGGACTGACGGGCCTGGCTCTGCAGCCAGGACACGTGTTCGCGGGTAACAGTGCGTTGAATGCCGATACCACCGCAGACGATCACGGTGTCCATGGGAGGCGCTTTGTGCATGGAAGCGTCAGGCGTGATTTGCAAACCGTCACTGGCCCAGACTTGACCGCCATCGACGGTGAGGGTGGTCCAGCGATACAGCTCACGGCCGGACAACTGGTTGGCCATGCGCAGCGGTTCGACTGCGGAGGCCAGGGAAATCAGCGTGAAATTGTCCAGCAGCAGAAAGCCGATGGATTGAGGCGCACGGTTCTGGGGTTGGGCCCCGGAGTTGAACGTCGTCATCGCGGTATCTCCTCACACAAAGCGGGTGATGGCCTCAGGCGGAGGCTCTTGTTATTGCCATCGTTCTCGCGTGGGAGACGGGCTTTGTAATGACAGAGCAATTGCCATGCCTAAATTTGAATGCGCGTTCAATAACTCCTGAAAACGACGTCGGAATGTGTCTATATATGACGCGGCGGGAGTAGGGGTTATAAGTGCCATCAATGGCGGCAAGCGCTCTGCCCCGTTGCGTGTGAGCAAATCGGTAGCACTTGTGGGAACAGGGCTGCGGCGAGCCCTGCAAGAGTGTCACCGCAGGCACGGGTGACGGGTGGTCAGGGACAGGAGTGGTCCTGATTTTGAAGTCAGGTACTTATCTGTAAGCGACGCGCCAAAAGGTGGCGTGTTTTAAATCGGGTGTTCACTTAACGCGCAGTTTTGACTGGTCTGGCCCCATCGCCAGCAGGCTGGCTCCCACAGGTTTTGTGGCCGATCCAAATCTACTGTGGGAGCCAGCCTGCTGGCGATAGGATCGACACGGTCTCAGCACTCCACCGCGCTTACCGCCAACCCACCCCGCGACGTCTCCTTATATTTGTCATGCATATCGGCACCGGTATCGCGCATCGTGCGGATCACCCGATCCAGCGAGATAAAGTGCTGACCATCGCCGCGCAAAGCCATCTGCGCAGCGTTGATCGCTTTCACCGCGGCAATCGCATTGCGCTCGATACACGGCACCTGCACCAGGCCGCCCACCGGATCGCACGTGAGTCCCAGGTTGTGCTCCAGGCCGATTTCCGCCGCGTTACACAGTTGTTCCGGTGTGGCCCCGAGGATTTCCGCCAAACCCGCCGCCGCCATGGCGCAGGCCGAACCGACTTCGCCCTGGCATCCGACTTCGGCCCCGGAGATCGAGGCGTTCTTCTTGCACAGGATCCCCACCGAAGCCGCGCCGAGCAGGTAGTCGACGACATTGGCGTCGGTCACGTCCTCGCTGAATTTCATGAAGTAGTGCAACACCGCCGGAATGATCCCCGCCGCGCCATTGGTCGGCGCCGTGACCATGCGCCCGCCGGCGGCGTTCTCTTCGTTGACCGCCAGGGCAAACAGGTTGACCCACTCCATCGCGCTCAGCGTCGAGCCGATCACATTGGGCTTGTTCAGCTCCTGCAAGCTGCGGTGCAACTTGGCCGCGCGACGGCGCACGTTGAGGCCACCGGGCAGGATGCCCTCGTGCTTGAGGCCGTGCTCGACGCAATCCTGCATGGCGCGCCACAGGTGCATCAGGCCACTGCGGATTTCCTCTTCGCTGCGCCAGACCTTCTCGTTGGCCATCATCAGTTCGGCCACCCGCAGGTTGTGCGTTTTACACAGCTCCAGCAACTCGGCCGCGCTGGAAAAATCGTACGGCAGCTCGGTGCGATCCATGTCGACCACCCCGCTGCTGGCTTGCGCCTCATCGACGACAAAACCGCCGCCGACCGAATAGTAGGTGTCGCGATGCAACTCGCCGTCATCGCCTTCGACAATCAGGGTCATGGCATTGGGGTGAAACGGCAGGTTTTCATCGATCAGGCGCATGTCCCTGGACCAGATGAACGGGACCGGCAAACGGCCGTCGAGCAACAAGGTGCCCGTTTCCCGCAGGATGTCGATGCGCAGGCCGATTTGCGACGGATCGATCGCATCCGGCCACTCGCCCATCAGCCCCATGATCACCGCGTTGTCGCTGCCGTGACCGATGCCGGTGGCCGACAGCGACCCGAAGAGCTGAACTTCGACTCGCCGAACCTGCTCGAGCAGCCCCCGCTCACGCAAACCCTGCACGAACAACGCCGCCGCCCGCATAGGCCCCACGGTGTGTGAACTGGACGGGCCGATGCCGATTTTGAACAGGTCGAAAACACTGATAGCCATTGCTGCCGGACTCCTGGATGTGCCAACGCCCAGGCGCAAAAGCGCCCGGTGACGGAGCTGCTACGCTCAAGCTGCAATCCGTCGGGATGGCCGCATCATCAGGCTTTTATCCTGTCGTTCGACGTCTCACACCGACGCACTCATGTCCACGAACGCCGCGTGTCTTTCACGTCGTGTTTGCGCCGTTTTTTTGCGGTTCAGACGGACAAAAGAGGCTGAAAAAAGCTGTAAACGACGTCACCGACACTGGATGCGACCATCCCTGTACTGGTTACGACGCACCCTGTAGGCGTCAGATTTTCACTGGTACATGATCGTATCGACTCGATTGCAAGGCGCCGTGGTAGAGCTGTCTCCAAAACGCCATCCAACCGCAACCTATAAGTGCGGTGGTTCCAGTCGGAAACACTGCCAAAAAAAACACCAAGGAGTCCATCCATGAAAGGTTCCCCGTCGTTGTTGTTGGCCGCCCTGCTTAGTCTGCCGGTTCTGGCGCAAGCCGCCGAACCGGCCCAATGCAACACCGTAAACTTCTCAGACGTCGGCTGGACCGACATTACCGCGACAACCGCGACCACCAGCGTCGTGCTCAACGCCCTCGGCTACAAGACCAAGACCACCATGATTTCCGTGCCCGTGACCTACAAGTCCCTGGCCGACGGCAAGAACATGGACGTGTTCCTGGGCAACTGGATGCCGACCATGGAAAACGACATCAAGCCCTACCGCGATGCCGGCACCGTGGACACCGTGCGCACCAACCTCAAGGGCGCCAAATATACCCTCGCCGTTCCCCAGGCGCTGTACGACAAGGGGCTGCATGATTTCGCCGACATCGCCAAGTTCAAGAAGGAACTGGACGGCAAGATCTACGGCATCGAGCCGGGCAACGACGGCAACCGCCTGATCCAGAGTATGATCGACAAGAACGCCTTCGGCCTCAAGGACGCCGGTTTCAAGGTCGTCGAGTCCAGCGAGGCCGGCATGCTGTCGCAGGTCGACCGCGCGCAGAAACGCGACACCGCCGTGGTGTTCCTGGGCTGGGCCCCGCACCCGATGAACAAGCGCTTCAAGATTCAATACCTGACCGGCGGCGACGACTTCTTCGGCCCCGATTTTGGCGCCGCCACCGTGGCGACCAACACCCGCAAGGGCTACGCCTCGGAATGCAGCAACGTCGGTCAGTTGCTGAAGAACCTGGAGTTCACCGTCGACATGGAAAGTGAACTGATGGGCAACATCCTGGACGACAAAATGAAGCCTGACGCGGCCGCCAAGGCCTGGCTGAAAAAGAATCCCCAGGTGCTCGATACCTGGCTCGCTGGCGTGACCACCATTGACGGTAAACCTGGCCTGGAGGCCGTGAAAGCCAAGCTCGCACAGTAATCGCTTATGCCGGGCGGGTTCGCCCGCCCGGGCTGTTTATCTCCTTGCATGCGGACGTTCACTACCATGCTGATTGATCAGAAAATACCTCTAGGCCAGTACATCGCAGGCTTCGTTGAATGGTTGACGCAACACGGCGCCAACACCTTCGACGCAATTGCCGTGTCACTGGAAACGATGATCCACGGCGTGACGTTTGCGCTGACCTGGTTCAACCCGCTGGTCTTGATCGGCCTAATCGCAATACTTGCCCACTTCATCCAGCGCAAATGGGGCCTCACCGCCTTCGTCATTGCCTCCTTCCTGCTGATCCTCAACCTGGGGTACTGGCAGGAAACCATGGAAACCCTCGCCCAGGTGTTGTTCGCCACCCTGGTCTGCGTATTGATCGGCGTGCCGTTGGGCATCGTCGCCGCGCACAAACCGATGTTCTACACCATGATGCGTCCGGTGCTCGATCTGATGCAGACCGTGCCGACCTTCGTCTACCTCATTCCTACCCTGACTCTCTTCGGTCTGGGTGTGGTCCCGGGCCTGATCTCCACGGTGGTGTTCGCGATTGCCGCGCCCATCCGCCTGACCTACCTGGGCATCCGCGATGTCCCGCAAGAACTGATGGACGCCGGCAAGGCCTTCGGCTGCTCGCGCCGTCAACTGCTCTCACGTATCGAACTGCCCCACGCCATGCCAAGCATCGCGGCCGGCATCACCCAGTGCATCATGCTGTCGCTGTCGATGGTGGTGATCGCGGCACTGGTGGGCGCCGACGGCCTGGGCAAACCCGTGGTCAACGCACTGAATACCGCTGATATCGCCCTGGGCTTCGAAGCAGGCCTGGCGATCGTACTGCTGGCGATCATGCTCGACCGTATCTGCAAACAACCCGACGCTAAAGTAGGGGGTGACGCATGAGCATAATTCGCTTCGAAGACGTCGACGTAATCTTCACCAAGGATCCGCGCGAGGCCCTGAAGCTTCTCGATCAAGGTTTGACCCGCAGCGAGATCCTGAAAAAGACCGGGCAGATCGTTGGCGTGGAAAAGGCCAGCCTGGACATCGAAAAAGGTGAAATCTGCGTGCTGATGGGCCTGTCCGGCTCCGGCAAATCCAGCCTGTTGCGTTGCATCAACGGCCTCAACACCGTCAGCCGTGGCAAGCTGTACGTCGAGCACGAAGGCAAGCAGATCAACATTGCTGCCTGTACCCCGGCCGAACTGAAAATGATGCGCACCAAGCGCATCGCCATGGTGTTCCAGAAGTTCGCCCTGATGCCTTGGCTGACGGTGCGCGAGAACATCAGCTTCGGCCTGGAAATGCAGGGCCGTCCGGAGAAGGAACGCAAGAAACTGGTCGATGAAAAACTCGAACTGGTAGGCCTGACCCAATGGCGCAACAAGAAACCCGATGAACTGTCCGGCGGCATGCAGCAACGTGTGGGCCTGGCCCGCGCGCTGGCGATGGACGCCGACATCCTGCTGATGGACGAACCGTTCTCCGCGCTCGACCCGCTGATCCGCCAGGGCCTGCAGGACGAACTGCTGGAACTGCAACGCAAGCTGAGCAAGACCATCGTCTTCGTGAGCCACGACCTCGATGAAGCCCTGAAGCTCGGCAGCCGTATCGCGATCATGAAGGACGGCCGGATCATCCAGTACAGCAAGCCTGAAGAAATCGTCCTCAACCCCGCGGACGACTACGTGCGCACCTTCGTCGCCCACACCAACCCGCTGAACGTGCTGTGCGGGCGCAGCCTGATGCGCACCCTGGACAACTGCAAGCGCATCAACGGTTCGGTGTGCCTCGATCCGGGTGGCGATTCGTGGCTCGACCTGGCCGAAGGCAACACCATCAAGGGCGCACGCCAGAACGGCTCGAGCCTGGATCTGCAGAACTGGGTACCGGGCCAGGCGGTTGAAGGCCTGGGTCGCCGGCCGACGCTGGTGGATTCGAACATCGGCATGCGCGATGCGCTGCAGATCCGCTACCAGACCGGCAACAAGCTGGTGCTGCACGACAACAACCATGTGGTGGGGATTCTCGGCGACAGCGAGCTGTACCACGCGCTGCTCGGCAAGAACCTGGGGTAAGGCAACAGACACAAAAACGCCGCGAGAGGATCGCGGCGTTTTTGTTTATGCGGACATCGGGCGATGCAGCGTTAAGGCCGATGGCCCCATCGCCAGCAGGCTGGCTCCCACAGGGGAATGCATTTCAATGTGGGAGCCAGCCTGCTGGCGATGGGGTCGACGCGGTGTTTCAGAGTGAAACACCGCGCCCCTCACAACTTAGCTATAGACCCGGCCAAGGAGCTGCCGATGGCTTTCAAACTGATCGAGCACATCACGGGTGATCTGATCCTGAGTGAAGCCCATCAGGTCGTAGTCCTGGCTGCCGTTGTGCAGGTACACCTCGGCGCGGTAGTAACGCTGGCGTGCCTCATCGGATTGAGCCGATTCGGTGGGCGTAGCCAGGTAACCATCCAGGCTGACTTCGTAGACAAACGGGTTGCCCTCTTCCATCTCCACCCGCACGCCCATGCAACGCTTGGACTTGCCCAGCAACGTCTGCACTTCCAGGCCCTGGGCGCGCATTTGCGTGGTCGCATCCTGCAAGGCAGGGCTCACATGCTTGTCCATGAAGCGCTGCACCACCGACTGGCTCGGCTGCAGGTCCAGCTGGGTCAAGCGCTCGCTGAAACCACGACGACCACGGGCCGCCAGTTCCGCTTGCTCCTGTTCGATCTGCACGTCCTGGCGCATGGCCTTGTGCAAGCCGAACATGAAGCACACCAACACCACCGAGAACGGCAGGCCGGCCAGCACCACCATGGTTTGCATGGCTTCGAAGTTACCGGCGAACAGCAGGCCGATGGTCACCAGGGTGATCACCACAGACCAGAAGATCCGCAGCCAGTGCGGCGCATCTTCATCGACGTTGCCGCCTTTGCACGACAGGTTGGCCATCATCACCGCGCCGGAATCCGCCGGCGTCAGGAACAACACGAATCCCACGAAGATCGACACGCCGATCACCACTTTCGACGCCGGGTAATGCTCGAGCAACTGGTAGATCGCCATGGACGGCTGCTCCAGCGCCGTCTTCCCGAGTTCCACCGCCCCGTGGTTCATCACCAGGTCCAGGGCCGAGTTACCGAAGATCGACAGCCACGCCAGGGTGAAACCCAATGGAATCAGCAACACGCCAGCCACCAGTTCACGCACCGTGCGACCACGGGAAATACGCGCGATGAACATGCCCACGAACGGCGCCCAGGAAATCCACCAGGCCCAGTAGAACAGGGTCCACAGGCCCAACCAGCGGTCGGACTTCTCGCTGTCGCCTTCGTACACATACAGGTCGAAAGTCTTCAGCACCACGCCGTTGAGGTAGTCACCGACGTTTTGCACGAAGCCGTTGAGCAGGTGCAGGGTCGGGCCGAACAGCAGGACGAAAATCAGCAGGCCGCTGAACAGCACGATGTTGAGGTTGGACAGGCGACGAATGCCGTTTTCCACCCCGGACACGGCAGCAATGGTCGCCACGGTGCTCATCACGATGATCACGATCAGCAGGTTGGTGTTGCTGTGTTCCATGCCGAACAGGTTTTCCAGGCCCGACGACACCTGCAGCGAACCGATCCCCAGGTTGGTCACCAGACCCAACAGGGTCACGAACATGCCGAAGCCGTCCACCGCATGCCCGGCCGCGCCCTTGACCCAACGCTCGCCCACCAGCGGATACAGCGCCGAACGCAGCGCCAGCGGCTGGTTATGCCGGTAGGCGAAATACGCCACCGCCAGGCCGACCAGGGCGTAGATCGCCCAGCCATGCAGGCCCCAGTGCAGGAACGTCAGCTGCACCGCCTGACGGGCGGCAAGGTTGCTGCCGGCCACGCCTTCCGGCGGGTTGAAGTAGTGGTCCAGCGGCTCGGAAGCACCGAAGTACAGCAGCGAGATGCCGATCCCCGACGAGAACAGCATCCCCGCCCAGGCGCCGTAGCTGAAGTCCGGGGTGTCGTCCTTGCTGCCCAGTTTCAATTTGCCGTAGGACGAGAACGCCAGGCCGACCACGAAGATCAGGTAGGCGGCAATCACCACCATGTAGTACCAGCCGAAGCTGCGGGACAACCAGGCTTGCGCCATACCGAGCAGTCTGCCGGCCTCTTGCGGGGCGATGATCAGAATGGCGGTCAACAACAGAATCAACGCGGTAGAGGTGTAGAACACCCAACCGTTGACCGTCACCTTCTCGGGTGGGGTCTTTATTAGCGAGGCAGAACTCATGGCACAGATGCTCCGGGCAGTGCGAGAGAAGAACGCAAGGCAAACGGGTTACCCGACCAATCGGTTAGTGGGCAGCCGACCAGCGGGTGATATAAAGACAACCCCAAAGGGCCCGAAGCCCCTTGAGCGCCGTGGCGCGTAGGTTTCGAGCATTTACGGAAGTCGTTTTTTTCGCCGCTACGCGTCGGAAAACTCTGTAGGCAGCGACGATTTGTCGCAGATCTTATTCTTTGTTGATTGAACGTTCAATCAAAACAAAATAGACTGGCCCTCAATCCGATAGACGTCCTGCGTCTGCCGGAAGGCCTAAGGAGATGTGCAAGATGCCCAAGGTCGGTATGCAACCCATCCGTCGCCAGCAGTTGATCGAAGCCACATTGCTGGCGGTCGACCAGGTCGGAATGGGGGACGCCAGCATTGCGCTGATCGCCCGTTTGGCCGGTGTCTCGAATGGCATCATCAGTCACTACTTTCAGGACAAGAATGGCCTGATCGCCGCCACCATGGGGTACTTGATGACTGTGCTGAGCGAGAACGTCACCGCGCGCCGACTGGCGCTGACAGATGACAGCCCGCGGGCGCATCTGCAGGTGATCATCGAAGGCAACTTCGACGCCAGCCAGGTCAATGGCCCGGCAATGAAAACCTGGCTGGCCTTTTGGGCCACCAGCATGCACCAGCCGTCTTTGCACAGGTTGCAGCGGATCAACGATCACCGTCTGTATTCCAACCTGTGCTGCCAGTTCCGCCGCGTGTTGCCGCTCGATGAGGCGCGCACCGCCGCCCGGGGCCTGGCAGCGTTGATTGACGGCTTGTGGTTGCGCGGCGCGCTGTCGGGAGATGCTTTCGACACCGGGCAGGCACAACAGATCGCTTACGAATACATGGATATCCAACTGGCCAAGCGGGTGAGTTAGAGCACATATAGAACGCTCGACATCCGCACCGTGCCAACAACCAATGCACTTGCGAGGACTTTATGGCCCGTTTCGAACTGCAAAAACTCTACATCGACGGCGGCTACAGCGACGCTGGCAGCGACGCCACTTTCGAAGCCATCAACCCGGCTAACGGTGAAGTCCTCGCAAAAGTACAACGCGCTACGAAGGAAGACGTCGAGCGCGCTGTGGTCAGCGCCGAAAAGGGCCAGAAGATCTGGGCCGCGATGACCGCCATGGAGCGTTCGCGCATCCTGCGTCGCGCCGTGGACATCCTGCGCGAGCGCAACGATGAACTGGCCGCCCTGGAAACCCTGGACACCGGCAAGTCGTACTCCGAAACCCGCTACGTCGACATCGTTACCGGCGCCGACGTGCTGGAGTACTACGCAGGCCTGGTTCCGGCCATCGAAGGCGAGCAGATTCCGCTGCGCACCACCTCGTTCGTCTACACCCGTCGCGAGCCGCTGGGCGTCGTGGCCGGTATCGGCGCGTGGAACTACCCGATCCAGATCGCCCTGTGGAAATCCGCACCGGCCCTGGCGGCCGGTAACGCGATGATCTTCAAGCCAAGCGAAGTCACCTCGCTGACCACCCTGAAACTGGCCGAGATCTACACCGAAGCCGGCCTGCCAGCAGGCGTGTTCAACGTCCTGACCGGCAGCGGCCGCGAAGTCGGCACCTGGCTGACCGAGCACCCGCGCATCGAAAAAGTCTCGTTCACCGGCGGCACCGACACCGGCAAGAAAGTCATGGCCAGCGCTTCGAGCTCTTCGCTGAAAGACGTGACCATGGAACTGGGTGGCAAATCGCCGCTGATCATCTGCGACGACGCCGACCTCGACCGCGCCGCCGACACCGCAATGATGGCCAACTTCTACAGCTCCGGTCAGGTCTGCACCAACGGCACCCGCGTGTTCGTGCCGGCGCACCTGAAAGCCGCTTTCGAAGCCAAGATCGTTGAGCGCGTTGCGCGCATTCGCGTCGGCAACCCGGAAGACGAAAACACCAACTTCGGCCCGCTGGTCAGCTTCGCCCACATGGAAAGCGTGCTGGGCTACATCGCCAAGGGCAAGGAAGAAGGTGCACGCCTGCTGTGCGGCGGCGAGCGTCTGACCGAAGGCGAATTCGCCAAGGGCGCGTTCGTTGCGCCGACCGTGTTCACCGACTGCAGCGATGACATGACCATCGTGCGTGAAGAAATCTTTGGCCCGGTGATGGCGATCCTCTCCTACGAGACCGAAGAAGAAGTGATCCGCCGTGCCAACGACACCGACTTCGGCCTGGCCGCCGGTATCGTCACCAAGGACCTGAACCGCGCCCACCGCGTGATTCATCAACTGGAAGCCGGTATCTGCTGGATCAACGCCTGGGGCGAGTCCGACGCGAAGATGCCGGTTGGCGGCTACAAGCAGTCGGGTGTTGGCCGTGAGAACGGCATCAGCTCGCTGAACAACTTCACCCGCATCAAATCGGTACAGGTCGAGCTGGGCGATTACGTCTCGGTGTTCTAACCCGGGTTGTGTATTGCCCTTGAGGCCGCTTTCGCTGGCAAGCCAGCTCCTACAGGGACAGCGCAATACCTGTGGGAGCCAGCCTGCTGGCGATCGAGTGCGCAGCACTCGCCGAGGCCTGACCTGAACCAACTTCAAAGAGGGTGCATTCAATGTCCCAAGAATTCGACTACATCATCATCGGTGCCGGCTCGGCCGGTAACACCCTGGCGACCCGTCTGACCGAAGACGCCGGCGTCACCGTCCTGCTGCTCGAAGCCGGTGGCCCGGACTACCGTTTCGACTTCCGCACGCAGATGCCGGCCGCCCTGGCGTTCCCGCTGCAAGGCCGTCGCTACAACTGGGCCTACGAAACCGATCCAGAGCCACACATGGACAATCGCCGGATGGAATGCGGTCGCGGCAAGGGCCTCGGTGGTTCCTCGCTGATCAACGGCATGTGCTACATCCGCGGCAATGCCATGGACTACGACGGCTGGGCGAAACTGCCAGGCCTGGAAGACTGGTCGTACCTGGACTGCCTGCCGTATTTCCGTAAAGCGGAAACCCGCGACATCGGCCCGAACGACTACCACGGTGGCGACGGTCCGGTCAGCGTGACCACACCGAAAGCCGGCAACAACCCGCTGTTCCACGCCATGGTTGATGCAGGCGTGCAGGCCGGTTACCCGCGCACCGAAGACTTGAACGGCTACCAGCAGGAAGGCTTCGGCCCGATGGACCGCACCGTGACCCCCAAAGGTCGTCGTGCTTCCACCGCCCGCGGTTACCTGGACGTGGCCAAGAAGCGTTCGACCCTGACCATCGTCACCCACGCCCTGACCGACAAGATCCTGTTCGACGGCAAGCGTGCGGTCGGCGTGCGTTACCTGGTCGGCGACGCCGAAGAGCGCGTTGAAGCCAAGGCGCGCAAGGAAGTGCTGTTGTGCTCCGGCGCCATCGCTTCGCCGCAGATCCTGCAACGCTCCGGCGTCGGCCCGGCCGAACTGCTGAACAAGCTCGACATTCCGGTGGTCCACGACCTGCCGGGCGTGGGTGAAAACCTGCAGGACCACCTTGAGCTGTACCTGCAATACGCTTGCACCCAACCGGTCTCGCTGTACCCGTCGCTGCTCTGGTACAACCAGCCGGCCATCGGTGCCGAGTGGCTGTTCAACGGCACCGGCATCGGCGCCAGCAACCAGTTCGAAGCCGGCGGTTTCATCCGTACCCGTCCGGAATTCGAATGGCCGAACATCCAATACCACTTCCTGCCGGTGGCGATTAACTACAACGGCAGCAACGGTGTGAAAGAACACGGCTTCCAGGCGCACATGGGCTCCATGCGTTCGCCAAGCCGCGGGCGCATCCAGGCCAAGTCCAAGGACCCGCGCCAGCACCCGAGCATCCTGTTCAACTACATGGCCACCGAGCAGGACTGGCAGGAATTTCGCGATGGCATCCGCCTGACCCGTGAAATCATGCAGCAACCTGCGCTGGACGCCTTCCGTGGTCGCGAAATCAGCCCGGGCATCGAAGTGCAAACCGATGAGCAGCTGGACAAGTTCATCCGCGAACACGCCGAAACCGCGTTCCACCCGTCCTGCTCGTGCAAGATGGGCACCGACGAGATGGCCGTGGTCGATGGCGAAGGTCGCGTGCATGGCATGCAAGGCCTGCGCGTGGTCGATGCGTCGATCATGCCGATCATCACCACCGGCAACCTGAACGCGCCGACGATCATGATGGCCGAGAAAATCGCCGACAAGATCCGTGGCCGCCAGCCATTGCCGCGCAGCAAGGCCAACTACTACGTAGCGGGCGATGCGCCGGTGAAGGGCAAGCCTATGCGTGAAGTGGGCCAGACGGCTTAACCACTAGCGAACTGGCTTCAAACAAAACCGTCAACCTTCCCGGGTTGGCGGTTTTTTTTGGCTAGCACATACTGCTTTAAACAAACAACAATCATCACAACAAGTAACTAAAAACAATTACAAACACTTCCACAAAACTCGCAACACATGTATTCACACTAACATAAAAACCTCCATTACTATCCGCGCCCCAATTCAATCGGACACGAGCAGTTTTAATGGAAATCAAGGACATGCCTGATATCGACTACCCCAAGGTCCTAAGTTATTTCCGAGACAACGGGGTGGTTCATTGATGGGGACTCCGGATGTATCGATTCGCTCTTCGGCCAGCAACGTTTTTATTGAAGGTGCACGGGACGCGATCACGTTTGGCGTTGCGTTCATTTTCCTGTACTTATCCATAGGTGTTTTAAGCGCGACACAATCATTATCACTGAGCCAAGCGCTCGCAACGACCCTGTTGATATTTTCCACCCCGCTGCAGTTTTTGCTGATACAAAGCTATAACGACGGATGGATATTGCTCCCCATCATCGTTGCGCTCAATGCTCGTTTCGTGCTGCTCTCCGCGACACTGGCACCTTATATAAGGAGCACTTCAACCACGAAAACCATGGCGTCCCTGATCCTCATCACTCCCTCGATATTCACAGGCTGCCTTACTCGATTCAAGCGGAAAACCGATCGCCCCTTCACTTACATGATAGGCCTTGGCATCCCAATATTTGGTGTATCGATTATCTGTACCTACATCGGTTTCGTCGCCGGTGCAGGACTTACCTCACCGGTCATCTATGCTGCGATGACACTGCTATTACCCCTCCAATTTACAGCGTTGGCCGGCAAGCACTGGCCTCATTACGCGGAAGTATCAAGTTATTGGCTGGGCTTTGTCGGTGCACCATTGCTGATCTATCTATTCAAGGATTACAGCTTGCTCTGCACGCCTTTTATAATTGGCGGACTGGTCGTACTCATCGAAAACAATTACAAAAAACGAGGCAACGTAGCTTCATGACAATCTGGCTTCTTATTGCATTCTCCGCCGTTACCGCCTTTGCATTTCGTGCCCTGCCCTTTGCCTTCAAAAACAGCACTGCGCTCACCCGAACCCAGGGTTCCTTTTATCGGTTCATCAGCTACAGCGCGCAAGCCATGTTGGGGGTCATCATCTACGACACCGCGTTCAACAAGATGGATGCGCTTACGCTGATAAGGCAGTTTCAGATGATGGATGCAGTGAAGCTGTTCTTGCTGGTGGGCACCTTCATTGCGGTCGTCAAAACAAAAAAAATCCTGCCTTCTTTCTTTGCAAGCCTGTTCATTTATGTGGCAGCGTTCGCCTACCTGAGCGCTTGAAAACAGCGCCTTGACTGACAGAGGGATTGATCGCGAGCAAGCCGCAATGGGGGTGTTCGCGAACTTCAATCGTCAGCAAACCTGTCACGCGTCCTCTGCAGTGCGCAATTCCCCCCCGCCATCCGCCCTTGATCCTCCCCACGCACAGGCCTACTCTAGTGCCGCGCAATCGCTTCATCCCCTCGCCGCACCGCAGCACCGCCACTCCATACCAAGGAGGTTCCCGAATGTTCGATTTCCACCCCCAGCTCAAGCAGCGCTTTGCTGCCTTGCGCACGGGCGCCGAATTCTTTTCCCTGCGTTATGTGCGCGAGTCCGGCCAGTACCTGTCGGTGCGCAAGAACGTCGCCGAACCGCCGAGCCTGAGCCGCGACGAGGGGGCGATGCTGACCGTGCGGGTCAACGGCGTCGAAGCCTATGCCGCCACCAACGATCTGTCGCAGCAAGGCCTGCAAGCCGCCCTTGAGCGCGCCGAACAGCAGGCGCGCCGGCTCAAACCTCACGCCTTGCTGGATCTGCGCGACCAGGCGGTATCCAGCGACCGTGCCGATTATTTCTCGCCGAACCTCGACCAGCCCTTCCCGGCCCTGAGCGACTGTTACGCCTTGCTCAGCGCCGAATCCGCCGCCGTGCCCAAGGACGAACGCCTGGTGAGCTGGCAGGTCAGCATCGGCATCACCCACGTCGAGCAGATCTACCTCAACAGCGCCGGCGCCGAACTGCGTCAGGCCCAGCGCTTCGTCTACCCAGGCCTCGATGTCACCGCCTACGACGGCAACGACAGCCAGACCCGCACACTCGGCCGGGAAAACTTCGGTCAGCAGGGTGGCTTCGATGTCATCAGCCGCTGCGGACTGATCGGCGCAGGGGTGAAAATTGCCGATCAGGCGCTGCAATTGCTGCTGGCACCCAACACGCCGCAAGGTCCGCGCGACCTGCTGCTGATGCCCGACCAGATGATGCTGCAGATCCACGAATCCATCGGCCACCCGCTGGAACTGGACCGCATCCTCGGGGATGAGCGCAATTATGCCGGCACCAGCTTCGTCAAGGCCGGCGACTTCGGCCATCTGCAGTACGGCTCGACATTGTTGAACGTGACGTTCGATCCCGATATCCCGGAACAGCTCGCCAGCTACGGCCATGACGACGACGGCACGGCCGCCAGCAAACAGTTCCTGATTCGCCAAGGCCTGCTGCTGCGCCCCTTGGGCGGTGCACTCTCGCAGTTCCGCGCCGGCCTCGACGGGGTCGCCAACAGCCGCGCCTGCGGCTGGAACCGCCCACCGATCGACCGCATGGCCAACCTCAACATCGAGCCTGGCGACCAGCCGCTCGAGCAACTGATCGGCAACATCGAACACGGCATCCTGATGAGCACCAACCGCTCATGGTCCATCGACGATGCGCGCAACAAGTTCCAGTTCGGTTGCGAATGGGGCCAGTTGATCGAAAACGGCGAACTCAAGGGCGTGGTGAAGAACCCGAACTACAGGGCCATTTCCGCGCAGTTCTGGAAGAGCCTCAGCGCGGTCGGCGATGCCAGCACCTTCAAGGTCCTGGGCACACCGAACTGTGGCAAGGGCGAACCGAATCAAGTGATCCGCGTGGGCCATGCCTCGCCAGCCTGCGTGTTCAGCAACGTTGATGTATTTGGGGGAGACAGCTGATGACTACGTCGAAAGCCCAGGCCGAGTCGTTCAAGGCATTGGTCGCCGAATTACGCGAAGCGCTGCACGAACCGGAACAGTTCACCCTCAGCTACGCCGCCGAATCCTCGGCCTTCGTGCGCTTCAACCACGCCAAGGTGCGTCAGGCCGGGCAGGTGCAACAGGCGAGCATCGGTTTGAAACTGATCAACGATGGCCGCCACGCCGACCTGCAGATAACCCTGGCGGGCGACCCTGCAGTCGACCGTCAGCGCCTGGCCGAAGGCCTGCAACAACTGCGCGAAACCTTGCCGCTGCTGCCCCAGGACCCGTACCTGCTGCTCAACCACAACGGTTGGCAAAGCAAAAACGTGCAGGAGCATCCGCTGCCGGACACCGAGCAGGTGGTCGGCGAAATCACCCAGGCCGCCGAAGGCCTGGACCTGGTCGGTTTCTATGCGGCCGGGCCGATCAGCCGTGGTTTCGCCAGCTCCGCCGGGGCGTTCGGCTGGCACCAGGCCAACAGCTTCAACTTCGATTTCAGCTTGTTCCATGAAAACGGCCAGGCGGTGAAGGCCAGCTATGCCGGGCACGACTGGAACAGCGCAGGCTTTGCCAAACGCATCCAGCAGGCACGTGAACAGCTTGAATACCTGGGACGGCCGCTACGCACCCTGGCCCCAGGCCAATACCGCGCCTACCTGGCGCCCGCCGCGCTGGAAGAAATCATGGGCATGCTGTGCTGGGGTGGCTTTTCGGCACAGTCGATCGCCAGCAAAAGCAGCCCGCTGCAGAAGCTCTACGGGGGCGACCAGGCGTTCAGCCCGCTGGTTTCGCTGGATGAAAAGGTCAGCGGCTCGCTGAGCCCGGCGTTCTCCGACGAAGGTTATCCGCGCAGCGATCTGGGCTTGATTGTCGAAGGCCGGGCCGGTGCGCAACTGGTGGGTTCACGCAGCGCCGCCGAATACGGCTTGACCGCCAACGGCGCCAGCGGCGGGGAATCGCCGACGGCCCTGAACATGCAGGCCGGGGATTTGCCCGAGGCACAGATCCTCAAGCAACTCGGTACCGGCCTGTACATCAGCAACCTGTGGTACCTGAACTTCTCGGATCAACCGGCAGCACGCCTGACCGGCATGACACGCTTCGCGACCTTCTGGGTCGAGAACGGCGAGATCCAGGCACCGGTCAGCACCATGCGTTTCGACGACAGCGCCTACAGCCTGCTGGGTTCACAGCTGGAAGCGCTGACCGCGGAGCGCGAATTGCTCTTGTCGGCGAGCACCTACAGCCAGCGGGCGACGGCATCGGCGCTATTGCCGGGGGCGATCGTCCGGCGGCTGACGTTGACCCTGTAAACACAATCCCCCTGTGGGAGCGGGCTTGCTCGCGAAAGCGGTGGGTCATTCAGCATTGATGTTGAATGTGATGGCCCCTTCGCGAGCAAGCCCGCTCCCACAGGGTTCGGTTCCCTGACCACCACAAGAGGTCCCATGCCCAACCGCCCGCCTCTCGATCCGGTCACCGCCCGCTGGGTGCCTTGGGTCGTCGCCATTGCCTTCTTCATGCAGTCCCTCGACGGGACGATCCTCAACACCGCCCTGCCGGCCATGGCCAGCGACCTGGCGGAAGACCCGCTGCGCATGCAGGGCGTGATCATTGCCTACATGCTCACGGTCGCCTTGCTGATTCCCGCCTCTGGCTGGATCGCCGACCGTTTCGGTACGAAAAAAATCTTCTTCAGCGCGATCCTGCTGTTCAGTTTCGGCTCGCTGCTCTGCGCCTTGTCCAGCAGCTTGAGCATGCTGATCGGCGCCCGGGTGATCCAGGGCCTGGGTGGCGCGTTGATGCTGCCGGTCGGGCGACTGGTGGTGCTGCGCGCTTACCCGCGCTCGGAACTGGTACGAATCATGGGCTTCATCACCATTCCCGGCCTGCTCGGGCCGTTGATCGGCCCGACCATGGGTGGCTGGATGGTGGAGTACCTGACCTGGCACTGGATCTTTCTGATCAACCTGCCGGTGGGTCTTGTTGGCTGCTACGCCGTGTGGAAATTCATCCCCGACCTGCGTGGTTCCGAACGGACCCGCTTCGATAGCCTGGGGTTCCTGCTGTTCGGCGCGGCGATGATCCTGATCACCGTCGCCATGGAAGGCTTGGGCGAACTGCACCTGCCACACCTGCGGGTGATGCTGCTGCTGTTCGGCGGCATGGCCTGCCTCGCGGCCTACTGGCTGCGTGCGGGTCACATCGACAATCCGCTGTTCGCGCCATCGCTGTTCAAGACCCGGACCTTTGCCGTCGGCATTCTCGGCAACCTCTTCGCCCGGCTCGGCAGCGGCGCGCTGCCGTTCCTCGTACCGCTGTTGCTGCAAGTGGCGCTGGGCTATTCGCCGTCCCAGGCGGGGATGAGCATGCTGCCGCTGGCGGCTGCGGCGATGATCGCCAAGTGGGTGGCGCGACCACTGATCGAACGCCTGGGCTACCGTATCGTACTGACCGGTAACACCCTGGCGCTGGGGATCATGCTGGCCAGCATGGGCCTGGTCAGCGAGCAGACGCCCTACTGGCTGCTGCTGTGCCTGCTGGCAGTGCTGGGGGCGATCAACTCCCTGCAGTTCACCGCGATGAACACCGTGACCCTGATCGACCTTGATGACGCCAGTGCCAGCAGCGGCAACAGTCTGCTGTCGGTGGTCGCGCAATTGTCCCTGAGCCTGGGCGTGGCCTGCGCCGGCGCATTGCTCGGCGGGTTCACCGCTGGGATCGGCAAGGACGGGGTGGACACGGTTTTGGGGGCATTCCAGCTTACGTTCGTGACCGTGGGGATCATGGCGATGCTGGCCGCAACGATCTTCTCGCAACTGTCAAAGAATGACGGACGGCGAGTCAAACGTCCGGAAGAACACATAGAGCCTTAGGGCGAATGGCCATCGGACTGGTACACTGCGCGACATTTTGTTTTGCAGGCCAGTCCCGTGACCACCATCGCCACCGAATTTAATACTTTGCCGCTGTCCGCCGCCATGCTGGCTAACCTCGACTCCCTCGGTTATGCCCAGATGACGCCGATCCAGGCGCAAAGCTTGCCGGTGATCCTCAAGGGGATGGACCTGATCGCCCAGGCCAAGACCGGCAGCGGCAAGACCGCCGCCTTCGGTATCGGCCTGCTGAACCCGATCAATCCGCGCTACTTCGGTTGCCAGGCGCTGATCCTGTGCCCGACCCGCGAGCTGGCTGACCAGGTCGCCAAGGAAATCCGTCGCCTGGCCCGTGCCGAAGACAACATCAAGGTCCTGACCCTGTGTGGCGGCGTGTCCCTCGGCCCGCAGATCGCTTCGCTGGAACACGGCGCGCACATCATCGTCGGCACCCCGGGGCGCATCCAGCAGCACCTGCGCAAGGGCTCGCTGGTCCTGCACGGCCTCAACACCTTGATCCTCGATGAAGCCGACCGCATGCTCGACATGGGTTTCTACGACTCGATCGAAGAAATCATCATGCAGGCCCCGGAGCGTCGCCAGACCCTGCTGTTCTCCGCCACCTACCCGGTAGGCATCAAGCAGCTGGCCTCGAAGTTCATGCGCAACCCGCAGCAAGTGAAGGCCGAGGCGTTCCACGACGACACGCAGATCGAGCAGCGCTTCTACGAAATCTCCCCGGACGATCGCATGAGCGCCGTGACCAAGGTGCTGGGCCACTTCCGCCCGGCGTCCTGCGTGGCGTTCTGCTTCACCAAGCAGCAGGTCCAGGAAACCGTTGATCACCTGACGGCCAAAGGCATCTCCGCCGTCGGCCTGCACGGCGACCTGGAACAGCGTGATCGCGACCAGGTACTGGCGATGTTCGCCAACCGCAGCACCTCCGTGCTGGTGGCCACCGACGTCGCGGCCCGCGGCCTGGACATCGATTCCCTGGACATGGTGATCAACGTCGAACTGGCCCGTGATTCGGAAATCCACATCCACCGCGTCGGCCGTACTGGCCGCGCCGGTGAGAAAGGCCTCGCGATCAGCCTGGTGGCGCCGTCCGAAGCGCAGCGCGCCCAAGCCATCGAACAATTGCAGAAGACACCATTGACCTGGGATCAGGTGGACAACCTCACCTCCAAGGGTGGTGGTCCCCTGCTGCCTCAGATGAGCACCCTGTGCATCGGCGCAGGCCGCAAGGACAAGGTGCGTCCAGGCGACATTCTTGGCGCACTGACCGGTGAAGCGGGCATCCCGGGCGCCCAGGTCGGCAAGATCGCGATTTTCGACTTCCAGGCCTTCGTGGCCGTGGAACGCGGCGTCGCCAAGCAGGCCCTGCAACGCCTCAACGACGGCAAGATCAAGGGCCGTTCGTTGCGCGTGCGCATCCTGTAAGCGATCTTCGACCCAACGAAGATCCCCCTGTGGGAGCGGGCTTGCTCGCGAAAGCGGTTTATCAGTCGACATTGATGTTGAATGTGATGGCCCTTTCGCGAGCAAGCCCGCTCCCACAGTTTGTTTTGTGGTGATATACCGAGAGGACACCGTTTTGCGCTCTACCGAAGTCGTGATCATTGGCGCTGGCGCCGCAGGGTTGATGTGTGCACTGACCGCCGCCGGGCGCGGGCGCCAGGTGCTGTTGCTCGACCACGCCAACAAGGCCGGCAAGAAAATCCTGATGTCCGGCGGTGGCCGCTGCAATTTCACCAACATGTACACGGAACCGAGCAATTTCCTTTCGCAGAACGCCCACTTCTGCAAATCTGCCCTGGCCCGCTATACCCAGTGGGATTTCATCGGCATGGTGGCCAAGCACGGCGTGCCGTACCACGAGAAAAAGCTCGGCCAGCTGTTCTGCGATAACAAATCCAGCGACATTCTCGAAATGCTGCTCAACGAGTGCGATCAGGTCGGCGTCAGCCTGCACCTGGACACCTCGATCCAGACCATCGAGAAACTCGAGAAGGGCTATTTGCTGGACACCACCCTGGGCCAGGTGACGTGCGAATCGCTGGTGATCGCCACCGGCGGCCTGTCGATCCCGACCCTGGGCGCCACCGGTTTCGGCTACCAGGTGGCCAAGCAGTTCGGTCACGACCTGCTACCGACCCGCGCGGGGCTGGTGCCGTTCACCATCACCGATCAACTCAAGGAACTGTGCACCGAGTTGTCCGGTACCTCGGTGGATTGCCTGGTCAGCTGCAATGACCAGAGCTTTCGCGAGAACATCCTGTTCACCCACCGTGGCCTCAGCGGACCGGCGATCCTGCAGATTTCCTCGTTCTGGGAATCCGGCGACACGGTCGAGATCAACCTGATGCCCGACCACGACGTACCGTCCTGGCTGCAACAGCAACAGGCCGAACGCCCAAACAGCGAACTGAAAACCCTGCTCGGTGAAATCTTCACCAAGAAAATGGCCAATCTGCTGGCGGACAACTGGTTCGTTTCCAAACCGATGAAGCAGTACACCCACGGGGAAATTGCCGCCATCGCCGAGAAACTGGCGAGCTGGAAAGTGGTACCGGCCGGCACCGAAGGCTACCGAACCGCCGAAGTGACCCTGGGTGGCGTCGATACCAACGAGGTGTCGTCCAAGACCATGGAATCGCTGAAAAGCCCCGGCCTGTATTTCATCGGTGAAGTGCTGGACGTCACCGGCCATTTGGGCGGCTTCAACTTCCAGTGGGCCTGGGCCTCCGGCTACGCCGCCGCACAATACGTCTGACACCCTGCTCCCTGTAGGAGCTGGCTTGCCAGCGAAGGCGACCTGACAGTCAACAAAGATGTTGGATGTACCGGCCTCATCGCTGGCAAGCCAGCTCCTACAGGTTCTTTGTCTGCCTGAAGAAATGAGGCGGGCGTGTGACATCAAGGAACAGAAATTGCTGTCAGATGTGATCGCCGCCATTGCGTCGGCGTCATTACTGGCTCAATTTAGCGTCATTGCCTCGGAAGGCCTTCGCATTTCATGTCATCGACCTCGTTCCGTCAGTCTCTGCGCCGGCTTTGGGCGCTGGATAAATTCAGCTACAGCGTGCGGGTGTTCATCGCCCTGACCGGTACCATGGCTCTATGCTGGTATCAGGATGAAATGGGGCTGTTGATCCCGTTGTTCCTGGGGATTATCGCCAGCGCCCTGGCCGAGACCGATGACAGTTGGCAGGGCCGCCTCAACGCGCTGGCGGTGACACTGGTGTGTTTCGCCGTCGCCGCGCTGTCGGTCGAACTGCTGTTCCCCTACCCCATACTCTTCATCATCGCCTTCGCCCTCGCCGCCTTCTGCCTGACCATGCTCGGCGCACTTGGCGAACGCTATGGGGCGATTGCCTCGGCGACGCTGATCCTGTCGGTCTACACCATGATCGGCGTCGACCAGCGCGGTGGTGCGGTCACCGATTTCTGGCATGAGCCGGTGCTGCTGGTGGCCGGTGCCGCCTGGTACGGCCTGCTGTCGGTGCTGTGGCAGGCGCTGTTTTCCAACCAGCCGGTGCAGCAAAGCCTGGCGCGGCTGTTCCGTGAGCTGGGCTTTTACCTGAAGCTGAAGTCTTCGCTGTTCGAGCCGATCCGCCAGATGGACGTGGAAGCCCGGCGCCTGGAACTGGCCCAGCAGAACGGCCGGGTGGTTGCCGCGCTGAACGTCGCCAAGGAAATCATCCTGCACCGGGTCGGCAACGGTCGCCCAGGCTCTAAGGTCAGCCGCTACCTGAAGCTGTACTTCCTCGCCCAGGACATCCACGAGCGTGCCAGCTCCTCGCACTACCCTTACAACGCCCTGGCGGACGCGTTCTTCCACAGCGACGTGCTGTTCCGCTGCCAGCGCCTGCTGCGCCAGCAAGGCAAGGCGTGCCGGGCGCTGGCCGAGTCGATCCAGATGCGCCAGCCGTTCACCTATGACGCGAGTTTCGCCGAAGCCCTCGGCGACCTGCACGCCTCCCTCGAACACCTGCGCATCCAGAGCAATCCCGCCTGGCGCGGGCTGTTGCGCTCACTGCGGGCACTGGCGGCCAACCTGGGAACCCTCGACCGCCTGCTCAGCGATGCCAGCAACCCCGACACCCTGGCCGACGCCACCGACAGCAGCCTGCTCGACCGCTCGCCACGCAACTTCAAGGATGTCTGGGTTCGCTTGCGCACGCAGCTGACGCCCACCTCCTTGTTGTTCCGCCATGCTCTGCGCCTGCCCCTGGCCTTGAGCATCGGCTACGCCATGGTGCATTTGATCCACCCGTCCCAGGGTTACTGGATCATCCTCACGACGCTGTTTGTCTGCCAGCCGAACTACGGTGCCACAAGGCGCAAGCTCGGCCAGCGGATCATCGGCACCGCCATCGGCCTGACCTTGGCCTGGGCGCTGTTCGACCTGTTCCCGAACCCGCTGGTCCAGTCCTGTTTCGCGATTGCCGCCGGGGTGGTGTTCTTTATCAACCGCACCACCCGCTACACCCTGGCGACGGCGGCGATCACCCTGATGGTGCTGTTCTGCTTCAACCAGGTGGGCGACGGTTACGGGCTGTTCCTGCCGCGGCTGTTCGATACCCTGCTCGGCAGCCTGATCGCCGGCCTGGCGGTGTTCCTGTTCCTGCCGGACTGGCAGGGTCGGCGCCTGAACAAAGTGCTGGCCAACACCCTGACCTGCAACAGCATCTACCTGCGCCAGATCATGCAGCAATACGCCGCCGGCAAAAGCGACGACCTGGCGTATCGCCTGGCGCGGCGCAACGCCCACAACGCCGATGCGGCGTTGTCGACCACCCTGGCCAACATGCTGATGGAGCCGGGACATTTCCGTAAGGAAGCGGATGTCGGCTTCCGCTTCCTGGTGCTGTCGCACACCCTGCTCAGTTATTTGTCCGGGCTGGGTGCGCATCGGGAAACCCAACTACCACAGGATGTGCGCGAACAACTGATCGAAGGCGCGGGCGTGAAACTGGCGGCCAGCATCGACGAAATCGCCCAAGGCCTGGCGAGCAAATCCGCGATTGCCATCCAGAGCGATGAGGAGGAAGCGCTGGCCAACGCGCTCGAGCAGATGCCCGATGAAATCGATGAGGGTCAGCGCCTGGTGCAGACGCAACTGGGTTTGATCTGCCGGCAGCTGGGGCCGCTGCGCACACTGGCGGCGCATCTGATCAAGGACACCAGTGAGGATTGAGCCATCAGCCTCGGCTTACATGCCGTGGCGTTTCATCAGCCGTGCATAAGTGCCGTCGGCCTTCATGGCCACGATGGCGCGATCAAAACCGGCGACGATCTGCTCATGCTGAGGATTTTTCAGGCTGACCAGAATGTGCAGGCCATTCTCGCTCAGCGGTTTGGGCAAGAACTCCACGGCATTGCGGACCTTGGGCGACTCACGGGCCAGGTAGTAACGAGCGACGTATTCGTCTTCCAGGGTCAGCTTGACCCTGTCGGCCGCGACCATGCGCACCGCCATGGCGAAGTTGTGCACCGGAATCTTCTGCAATGACACATCCTGATCGAAAGTCGGCGAATAGGCGTAGCCACGCACCACGGCAATCGGATAGGTGTACAGCTGCGGCAAAGTGCTGAATTCGATGGGAGCCTCTTTACGCTTGAGAAAGCGCACGCGATTGATCAGGTACTCGCCCGAAAACTGTCCGAGCTGTGTGCGCTCCTCGTTGAACCAGGCATTGACCAGAACGTCATAGCGACCCTCGCCCAACCCAAGCAACGCCCGTGCCCACGGCACCTGCTCGAAATCACTGGCATAGCCGGCCCGCGCCAGGGCGGTACTGACAATGTCCGTGGCCAACCCGCCGTTGAACAGCGTGGCGTCGGTAAAGGGTGGCCAGGCATCCGCCACCAGCCGCAATTTTTCTGCGGCCACACTTTCAGTCAGCAACAGCAATCCAAGCAAAGCAAAGGCTCGATGCAATCGCGGCATGCCAGAAAATCCTTAGCGGGCGGGCTGCCCGACGTGTTTTCAGCCAAAACGCCAAGACCCGTACCGGCACCCCCAGGCACTCAAATGTCAGCGCGTTGCAGCACTGCACAGCGCTTGATTGAAGATTACACAAAGAAGACAGCGTCGCGCCAAATGAATGATGGCATTTTGGTCTTTGTCATAGATTCCTGCGCCATAAAGACATCCTTCGTCGAGGCGCTTAGTATCAACAGGACGTTTTCAGGGAATCGACACATGACAATCAACTGGGTCTGTAAACACCACAGCGATCTGGGCAAGGAGCAGCTGTATGCCATTTTGCAGCTGCGCGCCGAAGTGTTCGTCATCGAACAGAAATGCATCTACCAGGACATCGATGGCCAGGATCTGGAGGGCGACACCTGCCATTTGATGGCCTGGGACGGAGATCGGCTGGTGGCGTATCTGCGCCTGCTCGATCCCGAGCTACAGGGCGGTGACGTGGTGATCGGGCGGGTGATCATTGCGCCACAGGCGCGAGGTACCGGGCTGGGGCATGAGATGATGGCCCAGGCGATGAAGCAGATTGAAAAGCGCTGGCCAGACATGCCGGTCTACCTCTCGGCCCAGGCGCATCTGCAGGGGTATTACGGGCGGTACGGGTTTGTGGTGGCGGGTGAGGAATACGTTGAGGATGGTATTCCACACATTGGCATGCGGCGTTCGTAAGGGCCCCTTCGCGAGCAAGCCCGCTCCCACATTGGAATGCGTTCCCCCTGTGGGAGCGGGCTTGCTCGCGAAGGCGTCAGATCAATCACCACAAAAACTCAGGGATACTCCAACACCGCCTTGATCTGCCGAAGATTACGCTCGATCCACCCGCGATCGATCGCCCCCCACCCGCGAATCCGATAGCGCCCGGCATGGTTGCGCGCGCCTTCTTCCTGCTCGAACTCGCAAACAATATCCAGGTCCGCCAGGGCGGCGATGGTGTCCTGGGCCGTGCGCCGGGGCATGCCGGTGGCTTCGGTCAATGCCGGAACGCTGCTGGCCAGGCCGCTGTCGATCAGGTACGCCACGTACAAGCGGCGGTAGAAGCTGCTCTTGGTCTTGCTTACGTCCATCCATGCGCTCCTTGTTCATTGGCTCTTTTCATTGCAGGTCGCGCCAGGTCAGGTACACCCGCACATCGAACTCCACCTGGTGATACCCCGGCAACATGTGCTCGCACAGCTTGTAGAAGGCCTTGTTGTGATCGGACTCCTTGAAGTGCGCCAACTCATGCACCACGATCATTTTCAGAAACTCCGAAGGCGCCTCCTTGAACAATGAGGCAATGCGGATTTCTTTCTTGGCCTTGAGCTTGCCGCCTTGCACCCGCGAGATGGTGGTGTGCAGGCCAAGTGCGCGGTGGGTCAGGTCCAGGCGATTGTCGAACAGCACCTTGTCGATGGACGGGGCGTTACGCAGGTATTCCTGCTTGAGGTCCAGCGCATAGGTGTACAGCGCCTTGTCGCTCTGGACCCCATGCTTTTGCGGGTAACGCTGGTTCAGGTAATCGCCCAGCCGACCGTCGGCGATCAACTGACGCACCTGGTCCTGCAAGGTAGCCGGGTAGGCCTGGAGGTATTTCAACGCGGTCATCGCAGCGGCAACACAAATCACGAAAAGGTCGCCAGTGTAGCGAATTCAGCCAGTCAGCGCGCCCCAGTCGAAGGGCTGCACAAAGCTCTCGGTGTCTTCGGCCATCATCGGTCGGGCCACCAGGAAGCCTTGCACATACTCACAGCCATTGGCTTGCAGCCACTGGTATTGCGCCATGGTTTCGACCCCTTCGGCAATCACCAGCATCCCGTACTCCTTGCACAGGTCGACCACATTGCGTACCAGCGCCGCGTCCCTTGAGGACTGCGGAAGCCGGCTGATCAGATGGCGGTCGAGTTTGAGCGTATCCAGTTGCAGATCGCGCAGGTGCGACAGTGAACACGGGCCGGAACCGAAATCGTCAAGCGCCACCCGCACCCCCAGATTGCGCAGCAAACGCAGCTGTTTACGGGTTTCCTCCGGATTATGCATCAAGGCCTCTTCCGTCACCTCGACTTCCATGTGACGTGGCTGCAAACCATGTCGCTCCAGTACCAGGCGCAACTCGGTGACCAGATGGGGCATGGCAAACTGGGTGCTGCTCAAGCTGACGCCCACCACCAGGTCCTCGGCAAACAATGTCTCCCAGGCTTTGCGTTGCCCGGCACTGCGCTGGTAGATCCAGCTGCCCAGGCGACTGATCAAGCGCGCCTCTTCCAGCAGCGGCAAAAACAAGCCTGGCGGAACATCGCCGACACTCGGGTGCTGCCAGCGCAACAACGCCTCGAACCCGCGAATCCGTCCATCGGCAACCGCCACCTGCGGCTGATACACGAGATTGAAATCACGGTTCTCGATGGCCGTTCGCACGCTTTCTTCGAGCATCAGCCGCGAACGTGCCCGGCCGTTCATTTCGTGATCGTAAAACCGATACTGTTGCCGGCCGGCGCGCTTGGCTTCGTACATGGCGATGTCGGACGCGCGCAGCAAGCCGTCGAGATTGGCGCCGCAGTCGGGGAACGTAGCAATGCCGATGCTGGCACCGAGGACGATATCCAGACCATCGATTTGCTGGCAGACCGACACCCGTTCGATGAGCTTTTCCGCAATCTTGGCCGCCTGCTCGGGAAACTCCAGGTCCAGCAACGCGGTGAATTCATCACCACCCATGCGTGCCAGGATATCGAACGGACGCAGGCAGGCCTTCAACTGTTCGGACACCCAACGCAACACCCGATCGCCAGCATCGTGGCCGAGAGAATCGTTTACCCGCTTGAAGCCATCGAGGTCCAGGTACAACAGGACCCAGGCGCTGTCGGCACGTTCGCCGCGCAACAGCAGGTTTTCCACGGTCTGGTAAAAGCCGCGACGGTTGAGCAGCCCGGTCAGCGGGTCGGTGACCGCCTGGAACTCGAGTTGCTGATGCAGGTGGCGCACCACCGACATGTCCAGCACTGTCACCACCATTGCATGTTGTTCCGTGGGCAGCGGCGCGCAAGAAAGTGCCACCGGCACCTGTTGCCCGGGGGCAGTACGCAGCAGGGCGTCGTGCAGGCGCAAGGTCTCGCCGCGCTTGTACCCGGCCAGCAGGTCAGAATCGGCCCAGACCGGTATGTGCGGTTTTTGCAGGAAATCCAGGAACTCCTTGCCCTGCAGCTCCTGCACCGTGGCGTTGAGCAGTCGCGACATCGCCGGGTTGGAAAATTGGATCAGGCCGTCCTCGCCGACCACCAGGATGCCCTCGGCGGCGTTGTCCAGCACCGAGGCGTTGAACGCGCGAGCGACCTCCAGGTCATGGCTCAGGCGCTGCAATGCCCGGCGATTGCGTTGATGCTCGAGCAGCGCCTGGACCTTGGGCTTGAGAATCTGCGGATCAAAGGGTTTGAACAGGTAATCCACCGCGCCACTGGCGTAACCCTTGATCACGGCGTCCTGGGACTGTTCGTTGGCGGTGAGGAAAATGATCGGTGTCAGGCGGGTCCTTTGGCTGCCGCGCATCAGGCGCGCCACTTCAAAACCGTCCATGCCCGGCATCTGCACATCCAGCAACACCAGGTCGACATCGTATTCAAGCAACAGCCCGAGCGCCTCGAAACCGGATGCAGCGGTGATCACCTGCCAATCCTGGCGCTGCAGCAAGGCGCGCATGCTCACCAGATTTTCAGGGTAATCATCGACGATCAACAGGGTTGAATTGCCTTCAGCTGGCATTGGGTGCGCGCATTCCATGCTGCTTCTCTAGGGCTGGATGTCAGGCCGACTTCTTGTGAAAACCGGACAGAAACTGTGCCTTCACTCTAGACCGGGATCTGCGAAAGCAGAAGGTGTCAGTGCGCCATCATTCGACCGAAGCGTCATTTGCCGACTAACGGTCGGCCACGCAGCCCGCTAAAACCGGGCAGGATGGCACTTCGACAGGATGTTGGCGCCAATTAACTGCCCGGCGGGCGTTAACAAAATAGTCCTCTACGCTTATAAAGACCGCCCCCAAAGGCACGTGCCAGAGCGTTTGGCACGTGCGTGCAGCATTAATTCGCGGAAGCTTTGATTATGATTGACCTCGCAACCTGGAACCTCAGTGTTCCCGTCGGCAGCCCGCCCTACACGGTTGAAACCTCAAAACTGGTGGACGGCTTCAAGGATCAATACTTCCACTCTGACACCGGCGTTCTGTTTTTCTGGTCACCGGTGACCGGCTCGCGCACTGAAAACGCGATCTACCCTCGTACCGAGCTGCGTGAAACCTACAGCAACGGCACGCTGAAAAACTGGTTCTACCCGGACGCCGACAACTTGCTTCACGCCACCCTGGCGGTGAACCAGGTCCCGAGCTCGGGCAAGATCGTGATCGGGCAGATCCACGCCTATAACAGCCAGAAGCCGATGGTCAAACTCGAATACCAATACAAGACCAAGACCGAGACCGGCAACCTCGTGATCAAGGTGCGCATGCACCCAGACGACGCCGAAAGCCGGGTCATCACCCTCGCCACCGGGATCAAGCTCAATAATGAGTTCAACTACCTCATCCACCTGAGCCCCGGCGGCGCACTGGGCGTCAGTGCGGCGGGCTACCAGTGGGACACCAATATCAGCGCCACCTGGCGCGACAAACCGCTGTACTTCAAGGCTGGGGTGTATGTGCAGGACAACACCGGGTACACCAGTGAGGGCGGGAAAGTGACATTCAGCAAGCTGGATATCGATCACGATAAATAAGCGCTTTTCGAGTTCACAAAAAACCCGTCCCTCACGACGGGTTTTTTCATGCAATTCAACACTGAAAGCTTATTACCTGATATTCGCACCAACATAACAACATCGAATAAATAACTGTCATTTATAACAGGTGAATATTCGCGATCTCGAAATTATTCTTTTTCAGCGCCCCCCAATAGTTCTCCTGGTCTCCAGATCGAATCAAGGAAGGTTCCATGAGTGCTCAGCAAAAGATCAACATGCAGGGATACATCACTGCCGCCTATAGCGCCACTGATGAAGCAGGAACGCCTTACGAATTGAACATCACTTCCAGCACTGACAGAAGCGGCGCCATGACAGGTACATTGCGCGTTGGCATGATTGAGTACGTGTTGGTCGGGGACTATCGGTTCAGAAATTCGACTGGCGCGCAAACTGATATTTACTTTGCCGGGTCAAACGAACGTGACCACTACGCGCGATCCGGATATTTCATTCTCGAAGCCAGCGATCGGCGTTATGAATCACTCAAGGGAAAACGCGTATGTTGCGATCCTCATACTCAGACACTGCGCATACTTGATATAGAATTTGTCAGAATTACCGCTCTTCCATAAAAAACCCGCCGATCGGCGGGTTTTTTATCAAACACCTGAGGCTTAGTTGACCTTGGCGTTCAACTCACCTTTCAGATAACGCTGGAACATCGCTTCCAGGGAGATCGGCTTGATCTTCGAAGCGTTGCCCGCGGTACCGAAGGCTTCGTAACGGGCGATGCACACGTCGCGCATGGCAGTCACCGTGGCGCCGAAGAATTTACGTGGGTCGAACTCGCTCGGGTTGGTGGCCATCAGGCGACGCATGGCGCCGGTGGATGCCAGGCGCAGGTCGGTGTCGATGTTGACCTTGCGCACGCCGTGCTTGATGCCTTCGACGATTTCTTCAACCGGAACGCCGTAGGTTTCTTTAATGTCGCCGCCGTACTGGTTGATGATCGCCAGCCACTCTTGCGGAACCGAAGACGAACCGTGCATCACCAGGTGGGTGTTCGGGATGCGCTTGTGGATCTCTTTGATACGGTCGATCGCCAATACGTCGCCGGTAGGCGGTTTGGTGAACTTGTAGGCGCCGTGGCTGGTACCGATGGCGATGGCCAGGGCATCCACCTGGGTGCGCTTGACGAAGTCAGCGGCTTCTTCCGGGTCGGTCAGCATTTGGCTGTGATCCAGAACGCCCTCGGCGCCGATGCCGTCTTCTTCACCGGCCATGCCGGTTTCCAGCGAACCCAGGCAGCCCAGCTCGCCTTCTACCGATACGCCGCAGGCGTGAGCCATGGCCACGGTTTGTTGGGTGACGCGTACGTTGTAGTCGTAGTCGGTCGGGGTCTTGCCGTCTTCGCCCAGGGAACCGTCCATCATCACCGAGCTGAAGCCCAGTTGAATGGAGCGCTGGCAGACGTCAGGGCTGGTGCCGTGGTCCTGGTGCATGCACACCGGGATGTGCGGGAATTCTTCGATGGCTGCCAGGATCAGGTGACGCAGGAACGGTGCGCCGGCGTATTTGCGAGCACCGGCCGAAGCCTGGACGATCACCGGGGAGTCTGTCTTGTCAGCGGCTTCCATGATGGCGCGCATCTGCTCAAGGTTGTTGACGTTGAAGGCTGGAACGCCATAGCCGAACTCGGCTGCGTGGTCCAACATCTGGCGCATGCTGATAAGTGCCATTGTGTGTGTCTCTCCCGGTTTGGGTCGTTAATCGTGCCAGCCTGCCGTAGCGGCGGCGGCTATTCAAGTTATTGCAGATCGGGGGTTGGTCCGGGCTGCGAATACGGTCAATGCTTTTGCGGTCTGGCCGTTGTTATTGGGCTTTACAGCCTCGGCCAATCAAATCATTGGTGGCGACCCAGTAGACCAGGCCTTCCTCACCTTTTATGTGAAACGCCAGCATGTTGTCGCTGTACAGCGAACCCGACGCGCCCGGCTCCTGCTTCAGGCGATGGACCTGATCGGCCCCGCCCAGGCGCACGTCGACTTCGTTGTGGCTGTCGTCGGTGTAGCGCCAAACCACTTTGGCCTGGCTGTCGCAGGTCCAGGTGGTCCAGTCATCCGCCGCGGTGGTCGACTGGAACGGGTTCCAGTTGGCGCACCCGCCCAGCAATGCCAGCGCCGTAATGGCGATAAAGCCTTTCATCCGTGTCCCTCGACTGACGGCAGACACCGCCAGCCCTGAGTAAAGAGTCAGACCCGTCAAGGACAACCATGTTCCTTGGCGGGGGTCTGTGTCTCGTATTTGTCCAGGCCTTCAGGCCCGGAACGCTTGTTGAGCACCGGGTTGGTCTCCGCCTGCCAGTCGGCCTGGTTGCAACCGTTCCGGGGCGCGGACGGCGCGGGTTCCGGCGTGGCTTTGGGATTACTCCCGCAAGCCGCCAGCGATCCCGCGACGATCAACAGCGCTAAGGTCTTGACCATTTGAACACTCCCTTTCCTGGTCAAACGGGCGACCCTCAGGCCTTGGCCCGGCTTTCCAGGACTTCAACGGCTGGCAACACCTTGCCTTCGACGAACTCCAGGAACGCGCCGCCGCCGGTAGAAATGTAGGAGATTTGCTCGGCGACGCCATATTTATCGATGGCCGCCAGGGTGTCGCCACCGCCAGCAATGGAAAATGCCGCGCTGTCTGCGATGGCCTGGGCCAACACTTTGGTACCGTTACCGAACTGGTCGAATTCAAACACGCCGACCGGGCCGTTCCACAGGATGGTCTTGGACGATTTCAGCAGTTCGGCGAAATTGGCCGCCGTCTGCGGACCAATGTCCAGGATCATGTCGTCGGCGGCCACATCGGCGATCAGCTTCACAGTGGCCGTTGCGCTTTCAGCGAATTCCTTGGCGACCACCACGTCTACCGGCAGCGGCACGCTGACTTTGGCGGCGATGGCGCGAGCGGTGTCCAGCAGGTCCGGCTCGTACAGCGATTTGCCGACAGGGTGACCGGCAGCCGCCAGGAAGGTGTTGGCGATACCGCCGCCGACGATCAGTTGGTCGCAGATCTGGCTCAGGCTGTTGAGCACGTCTAGCTTGGTCGAGACCTTGGAACCTGCCACGATGGCGGCCATTGGCTGAGCCGGGGCGCCGAGCGCCTTGCCCAGTGCGTCCAGTTCGGCCGCCAGCAAAGGACCGGCAGCGGCAATCTTGGCGAACTTGGCCACGCCGTGGGTCGAACCCTCGGCACGGTGCGCGGTGCCAAAGGCGTCCATCACGAACACGTCGCACAGGGCCGCATATTGCTGGGCCAGCTCATCGGCGTTCTTCTTTTCGCCCTTGTTGAAGCGCACGTTTTCAAACAGCACGATGTCGCCGGCTTTCACGTCGACGCCGCCCAGGTAGTCAGCCACCAGCGGCACTTCGCGACCCAAGGCCTTGCTCAGGTAGTCGGCCACTGGCTTGAGGCTGTTCTCGGACGAGAATTCGCCTTCGGTCGGACGGCCAAGGTGCGAGCAGACCATCACGGCCGCGCCTTTTTCCAGGGCCAGCTTGATGGTCGGCAGCGAAGCCAGGATTCGCGCATCGCTGGTGACGGCACCGTCCTTGACTGGGACGTTGAGGTCTTCGCGAATCAGTACGCGCTTACCTTGCAGATCGAGGTCGGACATCTTCAACACGGTCATGGGTCGCATTTCCTGAGTAGCTGTTCTTAGAGAGCAGGTTTTTTTGAGGCTGTGTGCAGATAGTGTTCCGCAACGTCCAGCATTCGGTTGGCAAAACCCCATTCGTTGTCGAACCAGGCCAGGATGTTCACCAGCCTTGGGCCGGAAACTCGAGTCTGACTGGCATCGACGATCGCCGAATGTGGGTCGTGGTTGAAATCACAACTTGCGTGGGGCAACTCGGTGTAGGCCAGCAGACCTTTGAGCGGGCCGCTGGTGGCAGCCTCGCGCAGGATCCGGTTGACCTCGGCGGCGTCGGTGTCGCTCACGGTCTGCATCGTGATGTCGAGGCAAGACACGTTAACCGTCGGCACACGTACGGCTTTGGCCTGAATTCGCCCGGCAAGTTCCGGCAGCAGACGTTCGATGCCGCGCGCCAGACCAGTGGACACCGGAATCACCGACTGAAACGCCGAACGGGTGCGGCGCAAGTCTTCGTGATGGTAGGCGTCGATCACCGGCTGGTCGTTCATGGCCGAGTGGATCGTGGTGATCGACACGAACTCGAGACCAATGGCCTGGTCCAGCAGGCGCAACAGCGGCACACCACAGTTGGTGGTGCAGGAGGCGTTGGACACCAGCAGCTCGTCGCCGGTCAGGCAATCCTGGTTCACACCGTAGACGATGGTGGCGTCGACATCCGCCTCGCTGGCCATCGGCTGGGAAAACAGCACGCGCGGCGCGCCGGCGTCGAGGAAGCGCTGGCCGTCTTCGCGAGTGTGGTAGGCGCCGGAGCATTCCAGCACCAGATCGACGCCCAACGACGCCCAATCGATGCCTTCGGGAGTGGCACTGCGCAGGACCTTCACGCAGTCGCCATTAATATGCAGACAATCGCCGTCGACCTTCACTTCTCCGGGAAAACGCCCGTGGGTGGAGTCGAAGCGTGTCAGGTATTCAATACTGGCCATGTCGGCCAGGTCGTTGATCGCGACAATTTCAAACCCGGCCTTTTCGCCTCGCTCGAACAACGCACGCAAGACGCAACGACCAATCCGGCCGTAGCCGTTGAGTGCAACTTTGTAGGGACGCGGTTGAGGCATTGGGGTTCTCGATGGACGCAGTCAGACGAAATTCTTATGTGCAACTCGCCCCTTGCAGGAGCGAGCTTGCTCGCGATGGACTTAAGGACAACGCATTTATCCAGATAGCCAGCGTTATCGTTAACGACCATCGCGAGCAAGCTCGCTCCTACAGGGGGGGACGGCGGCGGTCTTGAAACCGCCGCGTTTTGCTTAGTCTTCCAGCAGCTCTTCAGCCTGACCCAGGATGTTTTCCAGGGTGAAGCCGAACTCTTCGAACAAGGCAGGCGCAGGCGCCGACTCGCCGTAGGTGGTCATGCCGATCACGCGACCTTCCAGGCCGACGTACTTGTACCAGTAGTCGGCGATGGACGCCTCGATGGCGATACGGGCGCTGACCTGCAACGGCAGGACCGATTGCTTGTAGCCGGCGTCCTGGGCATCGAACACGCTGGTGCACGGCATGGAAACCACACGCACCTTGCGGCCCTGTTCGGTCAGTTTGTCGAAGGCCTGAACGGCCAGACCCACTTCGGAACCGGTAGCGATCAGGATCAGCTCAGGCTCGCCTGCGCAGTCCTTGAGCACATAGCCACCGCGGCTGATGTCGGCAATCTGGCCGGCATCACGGGTTTGGTGCTGCAGGTTCTGACGCGAAAAGATCAGGGCCGAAGGACCATCTTTACGCTCCAGCGCATACTTCCAGCACACCGCCGATTCAACGGCATCGGCCGGACGCCAGGTGTCGAGGTTCGGCGTGCAGCGCAGGCTGGCCAGTTGCTCGATTGGCTGGTGAGTCGGGCCGTCTTCGCCAAGACCGATGGAGTCGTGGGTGTAGACGTGGATCACGCGCTGCTTCATCAGGGCCGACATGCGTACCGCGTTGCGCGCGTATTCCATGAACATCAGGAAGGTCGCGCCGTAAGGCACCAGGCCGCCGTGCAGGGCCACGCCGTTCATGATTGCGGTCATGCCGAACTCGCGCACGCCGTAGTACATGTAGTTGCCGCTGGCGTCATCGGCGGTGACACCTTTGCAGCCTTTCCACAGGGTCAGGTTGGAACCGGCCAGGTCAGCCGAACCGCCGAGGAACTCTGGCAGCAGCGGACCGAACGCGTTCAGGGCGTTCTGGCTGGCTTTACGGCTGGCGATGGTTTCGCCCTTGGCGGCCACTTCGGCGATGTAGGCAGCGGCTTTTTCCGAGAAGTCAGCCGGCAGCTCGCCGCTCAGACGACGGATCAGCTCGTTGGCTTCGGTCGGGAACGCGGCGGAGTAGGCCGCGAAACGCTGGTCCCACTCGGCTTCGACCGCGCGGCCAGCTTCCTTGGCATCCCACTCGGCATAGATGTCGGCCGGCACTTCGAACGGGCCGTGGTTCCACTTCAGCGCTGCACGGGTCAGGGCGATTTCCGCGTCACCCAGCGGGGCGCCGTGGCAGTCTTCCTTGCCTTGCTTGTTCGGCGAACCGAAGCCGATGGTGGTCTTGCAGCAGATCAGGGTCGGCTGCGAGCTCTTGCGCGCGGTCTCGATCGCCGTCTTGATCTCTTCCGGGTCATGACCGTCGACGTTGCGGATCACTTGCCAGTTGTAGGATTCGAAGCGCTTTGGCGTGTCATCGGTGAACCAGCCTTCGACTTCGCCGTCGATGGAGATGCCGTTGTCATCGTAGAAGGCGATCAGTTTGCCCAGGCCCAGGGTACCGGCCAGGGAGCTGACTTCGTGGGAGATGCCTTCCATCATGCAGCCATCACCCAGGAATACGTAGGTGTGGTGGTCGACGATGTTGTGGCCAGGACGGTTGAACTGCGCCGCCATGACTTTTTCAGCCAGGGCAAAGCCCACGGCATTGGCCAGGCCCTGACCCAGTGGACCGGTGGTGGTCTCGACGCCTGGGGTGTAGCCCAACTCCGGGTGGCCCGGGGTACGGCTGTGCAGCTGGCGGAACTGTTTCAGGTCATCGATCGACAGGTCGTAGCCGGTCAGGTGCAGCAGCGAGTAGATCAGCATCGAGCCGTGACCGTTGGACAGCACGAAGCGGTCACGGTCGGCGAACGATGGATTGCTCGGGTTGTGCTTGAGGTAGTCGCGCCAAAGCACCTCGGCGATATCCGCCATACCCATGGGGGCACCGGGATGGCCGCTGTTGGCTTTTTGCACGGCATCCATGCTGAGGGCACGAATGGCGTTGGCACGCTCACGACGGCTAGGCATCGCTGATCTCCTGGGGTTTGATATAAACGAATCGGAAAAAGGCGAGCATTTTCCCTCACCGGGACACCTTGGGGCAATGACAGAAAGTCATCTGAAGGCGTTTTTCCCATGCTTGTTGACGGATTAGGCGGGTGAAACCTTTCCGCTGTTGCCTTGTAGAGTTAACCAGTTCGTGAGAAGTGCCATCTATCGATCAATATCAAAACTTTTTGATATTGATCTTGCGGTGCTTCCGGTGCGTGACTAGACTGCCGGCCTATGAATTTACGCGCGCCCTCCATTCGCCAGGACGATTGTGATGAGCTGGCGGCCTTGTGCAAGGCCGGCGGTGATCCCCTGCGCCTGAATGTCTTGCGCGCGCTGACCAACGATTCGTTCGGCGTACTGGAACTGGCGCAGATCTTCGGCATCGGCCAATCGGGCATGAGTCATCACCTCAAGGTGCTGGCCCAGGCTGACCTGGTCGCCACCCGCCGTGAAGGCAATGCGATTTTCTACCGTCGCGCCCTGCCCCACACCGAGTTGCCGGGGGGCAAGCTGCATGCGGCCCTGCTCGAAGAAGTGGACAACCTGACCTTGCCTGCCGACGTGCAGATGCGCATCACTCAAGTGCACAAGCAACGCGAGGCGGCCAGCCAGGACTTTTTCTCACGGGTCGCCGAGAAATTTCGCGCCCAGCAAGACCTGATCGCCGGCCTGGCGCAGTACCGCGAAAGCGTGGTGGCCCTGCTCGACAAACTGAGCTTTGGCAGCGCGGCCACGGCAATCGAAGTCGGCCCCGGCGACGGCGCCTTCCTGCCGGAACTGGCACGTCGTTTCACCCAGGTCACGGCACTGGACAATAGCCAGGCCATGCTCGAACTGGCGCGCCAGGTGTGCGAACGCGATTCGCTGACTAACGTTAGCCTGCAACTGGCCGATGCCTTGAACGGCGTCAGCCTCAAGGCCGATTGCGTGGTACTGAACATGGTGCTGCATCACTTTGCCGCGCCGGCCGATGCGCTCAAGCACATGGCCAATTTGCTGCAACCAGGCGGCAGCCTGCTGGTGACAGATTTATGCAGCCACAACCAGAGTTGGGCCAAGGAGGCCTGCGGTGATCTCTGGCTGGGGTTTGAACAGGACGATCTGGCCCGTTGGGCCACCGCTGCGGGACTCGTCCCCGGAGAAAGCCTCTATGTAGGCTTACGTAATGGTTTCCAGATCCAGGTCCGCCATTTTCAGCGGTCGGCTGGCGACACTCACCATCGGTAATTTCAGGAAAACATCGAGATGAGCGAATACTCCCTTTTCACCTCCGAGTCCGTGTCTGAAGGGCATCCGGACAAAATCGCCGACCAGATTTCTGATGCGGTGCTGGACGCCATCATCGCTGAAGACAAGTTCGCCCGCGTGGCGTGCGAGACTCTGGTGAAAACCGGCGTGGCGATCATCGCCGGCGAAGTCACCACCTCGGCCTGGGTTGACCTGGAGCAGATCGTTCGTGACGTCATCACCGACATCGGCTACACCAGCTCCGACGTCGGCTTCGACGGCGCGACCTGCGGCGTGATGAACATCATCGGCAAGCAGTCCCCTGACATCAACCAGGGTGTCGACCGCGCCAAGCCCGAAGATCAGGGCGCTGGCGACCAGGGCCTGATGTTCGGCTACGCCAGCAACGAAACCGACGTGCTGATGCCAGCCCCGATCACGTTCTCGCACCAGCTTGTACAAAGGCAAGCCGAAGCCCGCAAGTCCGGCCTGCTGCCGTGGCTGCGTCCGGACGCCAAGTCCCAGGTCACCTGCCGTTACGAAGGCGGCAAGGTCGTGGGTATCGACGCCGTTGTGCTGTCGACCCAGCACAACCCGGACGTGTCGTACAAAGACCTGCGCGAAGGCGTGATGGAGCTGATCGTCAAGCACGTCCTGCCTGCCGAACTGCTGAGCAAAGACACGCAGTTCCACATCAACCCGACCGGCCAGTTCATCATCGGTGGCCCGGTGGGCGACTGCGGCCTGACCGGCCGCAAGATCATCGTCGACAGCTACGGCGGCATGGCCCGCCACGGCGGTGGCGCGTTCTCCGGCAAGGATCCATCCAAGGTTGACCGCTCGGCCGCCTATGCCGGTCGTTACGTGGCCAAGAACATCGTCGCTGCCGGCCTGGCCGAGCGTTGCGAAATCCAGGTGTCCTACGCCATCGGTGTCGCCCAGCCGACCTCGATCTCGCTGAACACCTTCGGCACTGGCAAGATCAGCGATGACAAGATCGTCAAACTGGTCCGCGAAGTGTTCGACCTGCGTCCTTACGCAATCACCACCATGCTCGACCTGCTGCACCCGATGTACCAGGAAACCGCAGCGTACGGCCACTTCGGTCGCACCCCGGCAACCAAGACGGTTGGCGAAGACACCTTCACCACCTTCACCTGGGAAAAAACCGACCGCGCCGAGCACCTGCGCACCGCAGCCGGCCTGTAAGTCTTCCGGGTGGTACCCGAAACCCCGCACGGTTCGCCGTGCGGGGTTTTTTCATGCCTGGAAACAATCCCGCATTACCACCCGCCCACTGCTGACTAACCTTCAGGCACCTCCATCGAGCAAGGACGCTCACGATGCTGCCCCGCCTGCTGACCGCTTTACTCCTGACTTTCGTTTGCCTGGACACTACTGCTGACGAATGCCCCGCCTGGCCCCCCGCACGTGCCGCGCAGGAAATCGCCGCGCTGCAAAAACAGATCGAGCGTTGGGATGACAGCTATCACCGTGAAGGTCGTTCGTTGATCGCCGACGAACTTTACGATCAGTCCCTGACACGCCTGGCCGAATGGCGCCAATGCTTCAGCCTCGGTGTGGCCACCGATCCATTGCGCACCGCGACCGGACCGCTGGTCCACCCGGTGCCTCATACCGGCCTGGAAAAACTGCGTGACGGTCGCGCCGTCGAACACTGGCTGCGTGATCGCGCGGATGTCTGGGCGCAGCCCAAGGTCGACGGCGTGGCGGTGACGCTGGTGTACCGCCAAGGCCTGCTGGCACAGGCGATCAGTCGCGGCGACGGTGTGCAGGGCCAGGACTGGACCGCGTCGGCGCGCCAGATCGCCGACATTCCGCAACGCCTGTCAGAGCCACGGGACCTGGTGGTGCAAGGTGAGCTCTACTGGCGCCTGACGGACCACGTGCAAGCCACCGACGGCAGCCTCAACGCCCGCGGCACAGTAGCCGGCTTGATGGCGCGCAAGACGTTGAGCGTCGGGCAGGCCGAGGGGATCGGCCTGTTTGCCTGGGAATGGCCCCACGGCCCGACGAACTTGCCGGCCCGTATCGCGGAGCTGGAAAAACTGGGTTTCGCCGGTACCGCGCAGTACACCCAGGCCATCACTTCAGTGGACGATGTCGAACGCTGGCGTGATCACTGGTATCGCTCGCCCCTGCCGTTCGCCAGCGACGGGATTGTCCTGCGCCAGGCGCAGCGCCCACCTGCCAATCGCTGGCAGGCAAAGGCGCCGTACTGGATCGCTGCCTGGAAGTATCCCTTCGCCCAGACACTGGCCGAGGTGCGCAAGGTTCACTTCCAGATTGGCCGCACGGGGCGGATCACCCCCGTGCTGGAGTTGACCCCGGTAACCCTCGATGACCAGCAGATCAAGCGCGTCAGCGTCAGCTCCCTGCAACGTTGGCAAACCCTGGATATTCGACCGGGCGACCAGGTGGCCATCAGCCTCGCCGGGCTGACCATTCCCAGGCTCGATGGCGTGGTGCTGCGCAGTACCGAACGCGTGGAAATGAACGTGCCGCTGGCAGCCGACTTCCATCCCTTGAGCTGTTGGCAGCCAACCCCGGGATGCGAAAGCCAGTTCCTCGCGCGCCTGACCTGGCTCAGCGGCAAGCACGGACTGGCCCTGCCCCATGTCGGCCCCGGCACTTGGGAAAAACTTCTTGAAACAGGTCGCCTGAACAGCCTGTTGGATTGGTTGACCCTCGATGCTCAAGAGCTTGCTAACATTGACGGTTTCGGCGAGCGCAGCGCTGCCCGGTTGGCCACCAGTTTCGAGAGTGCCCGGCAACGCCCGTTCGCCCGCTGGCTCAAGGCCCTGGGCATGCCTCCGACCGGCCGGGCGTACCTCGGCGATTCATGGCATGAGCTGGCGCAACGAGACATCGAGCAATGGCAGGCCCAGCCCGACATCGGACCAGGACGCGCGACACAGTTGAGCGCATTTTTCCGCGATCCGCAGGTCCTGGCCCTGAGTGAAACGCTGCGCCGGGCCGGCATGGACGGTTTTTAGTCTTGACCCGGTGACGTCCGTGCGCCCGGGAACCCAATAGTCCCGATGGGCTCAAACATGCCATCGCTGCATCGACACGAATGCCTTTTCACCTGGAGCTTTTATGAAATTTCTTCCACCGCTGGTCCTTTTGACCCTTTGCAGCGTAATGGCCACGCCCCTGATGGCTGTCGAAGACGCCCCGGGCCTGACCGGTTGCGCGGCCAAGAAACAAGGCATCATCAATCAGATCGAATTGGCCAAATCCCGCGGCAATACCGACCAGCAGGCCGGTCTGGAGAAGGCTTTGAGCGAAATCAGCGCCAATTGCACCGATGCCTCGCTGAAGAAAGAACGGGAAAACAAGGTGCTGGACGCCAAGCACGAAGTCAGCAAGCGCCAGGCCGACCTCGACAAAGCCATGAAACAAGGCGACGCCGAGAAGATCAACAAGCGCAAGGACAAACTCGCCGAGTCCCGCAAGGAATTGCAGGAAGCGGTGGACGAACTGGACAGGTAGGAGCTGGCTTGCCAGCGATCCTCTTGGCGGCCTCAAGCCCTCCTAAAGGTCAATGATCCCGAAACTCCTTATGGCACGCACTGCAGGCATCTTCGACCTTCTGTACCGCCGGCCCCAGGTTACTGGCCTTGTAGGGTTGAACCTGACTGGCGATCACCAGTTCGCCGGTGGCAGTTTCCAGGCTGCGAGCCATCTGCTCAAAGCGTGCCTGCTTCTCCCAGACATCACTCTTGGCGCTGGTGTGATCTTCTTCACGCACCTGCGGAAAATGTTTCCACGGCTCATGGGACAGCGCATCGAGTTTCACCGCGCCCTCAGCGAATCTGGGGCCATCGAATGCAATACGGCCACGCAGCATCCCGCCCAGGTCTTCACCGGTCTTGAGCATCTGTTTGAAAATGGCCTTGCGCTGGCCGAGGGGCGAATTGGGGTCGACGCCGCCACAAGCGGACAGCGTGAGGCAGGCCAGCAATACAACAGAAAGTCTTTTAAGAGTCATGGTGGCTTCAGGTCGCGGAAAACGTCGGCCAGTATCCTCGCGTCACCGGTAAACACCAATACCCCTATTATCAATACGGGTTGCATGAGCGCACTCGACACTCAGGCAACCGGCAAAGGAATTATCCAATGAACAGCCGTTTCAAGGCCTGGTGTCACCCCCTGGCCTGGACGCTTCCGATCGTAGCCGTGCTCGCAGGCTGCACCGGCGGTGAAGACAAACAACCGAAGACCCACGCCCTGGCCACCTACTCGAGTGCCACCTGGGAAGCATTGCCGGCAGTCTCCGACAGCGACCTCGTCGCCGGTTTCGGTTCCTGGCGCAGCGCCTGCACCCGACTCAAGGCCGACCCGGTCTGGGGCGGCACCTGCGCAGCGGCGGCCAACGTGCCGCAGAGCGCCAATGACATTCGCGGCTTCCTCAAGCAGAACCTGGATGTCTACGGCCTGCGCGCCGCCAACGACAACCCCAACGGCCTGATCACTGGCTACTACGAACCGGTCTACCCGGGCAGCCTTACCCAGACCACAACGGCGAACATCCCGGTGTACGGCGTGCCCGAAGACATGATCATCGTCTCGCTGGACAGCATCTACCCGGAACTCAAAGGCAAACGCCTGCGCGGTCGACTTGAGGGCCGCGTGCTCAAGCCGTACGACGATGCCGCAACCATCGAGAGCAAAGGAGTCAAGGCGCCAGTGGTGGCCTGGTTGACCGACCCGATGAACCTGCAATTCCTGCAGATCCAGGGTTCAGGCCGTATCCAGCTCGACAGCGGCCGGCAACTGCGCATCGCCTACGCCGACCAGAATGGCCACCCGTACCGGCCCATCGGGCGCTGGCTGGTGGAGCAAGGCGAGCTGAAAAAAGAAGACGTGACCATGGGCGCCATCAGCAACTGGGCCAAGGCCAATCCTTCGCGCATTCCGGAACTGCTCGGCAGCAACCCGAGCTATGTGTTTTTCACTCGTAACCCGGATAGCAACGAAGGGCCGCGCGGTTCGCTGAACGTGCCATTGACGGCCGGTTACAGCGCAGCGGTGGATCGCAAGGTGATTCCGCTGGGCAGCCTGTTGTGGTTGTCCACCACCAAACCGGACGGCACTGCCCTGGTACGCCCGGTGGCGGCCCAGGACACCGGCGGCGCGATTGCCGGCGAGGTTCGTGCGGATCTGTTCTGGGGCACCGGCGAGGCGGCCGGGCAACTGGCGGGAGACATGAAGCAGCAAGGACAGATCTGGATGCTTTGGCCCAAAGGCGCGGCGCTGCCACAAGTGCCGCAGGTGGCGGATGCGGCTAAACCAAATCCCTGAGATTTGCGCTGCCTGGTCAATCGCCTTCGCGAGCAAGCCCGCTCCGACATCGGATCTTCAGTGGACACAGACTTTGTGTTGAAGGTTATCCAGTGTGGGAGCGGGCTTGCTCGCGAAGAGGCCCTTTATGGCGGTGAAAATTCAGACCGACACAACGAAAAACGCAGCAATCAACCCCATCCCCACAAACCACGCCAACGACCGCAAAATCGCCAAGTCGGCCAGATAGAAAATGATGTACAGCAGCCGACTGGTGATGAACAACACCGACAGCACATTGATCGTCACCAGCTCCGCATTGCCCACCAGATGCGCCACGATCACTGCCGCCGCGAACGCCGGGGTCACTTCGAAGCTGTTCAGTTGCGCCGCATGCGCGCGCCTGGCCAAACCATTGAGCGACTCGAGAAAGTCACGGGGATCATGGTTGTCACTCAGACGAAACCCGCCACTGGCCTTGGCGATGCCTGTACAGACATAAGGCAGAAAAATCGCGATCAAAATGCACCACAGAGCAACCGTCATAAAGCAGTCCCTTCTTCACGTTTCAGAACAGTCAGAATTTCATCACCAGCATGCCGACCAACACCAGCCCACAGGCTAAGAGCCTTGGGCCGCCGAAAGGTTCTTTCAGGTAACGCATGCCGAACAGCACCACCAGAATCACACTGATCTCGCGCAAGGCAGCCGCTTCGGCAATCGAGCCCAGCTGCATGGCCCACAGCACCAGAGCGTAGCTGAACAACACGCAGAATCCGACCGCCAGACCCAGGCGCCACTGCTCGCGCCAAAACAACTTGAACGCCGGCCGTTTGCGTACCCAGGCCAGCAATGGAAACGGCCAGGCACTGAGCAACGTCACCCAGACCAGGTAATCCAGAGGATGCGACCAGCGCCGCAGCGCCTGGCCGTCGATGAAGGTGTAGCAACCGATGCACAAGCCGATCAGCGCCACCACCGGCAGCATCGACCACGGCAAGCGTGCACCGCCTCCCCCCTGCCAGAGCAGGCAAAGCATGCCGAGCGGGATCAGCAGGATTCCGAAAATCTGCTGGTTAGTCAGCACCTCCCCGGCAAAAATCAGCGTCAGCGCCAACACCACCAGCGGCGATAAACCGCGCATCAACGGATAGACCAACCCGAGGTCGCCGACCCGATAGGCCTGGATCAGCAAATAGCGGTAGAGCAACTCGAACGCAGCCGAGGCAAGAATCCATGGCCAGATTTCCAGCGGCGGCAGCTGCACGAACGGCAGCATCAGCGCGACGAATAGCAACGCCACGCTGTCCATGCAGGCCACCACCAGCAAACGCTCGGCACTGAATTTGATCAGGGTATTCCACGCCGCATGCAGCAGCGCCGCCACCAACACCAACGCCGTCGCAAGCACGGCCTACTCCTTTTCTTGTGGATCGCCCCCTTGTAGGAGCCGGCTTGCTGGCGATGGCGATTTCAGGGACGCCATCGCCAGCAAGCCGGCTCCTACAAGAACTGATTCGCCATATGTCAGCAGCTGTTTATACTGCAACCGACCACGCCGCACTCAGTTGCGCACACCTAATTCCAATAAAAATGCCTCCGACCGCTCTCATCGAGACCGGTCCTTGGCATGCGTATGCCTGATCAAAGCGTCAAGACTACCGACAGAGACCTTGCGCATGCCACTCGCCTTGCTTGCCCTTGCTGTTGCCGCGTTCGGCATCGGCACCACTGAATTCGTCATCATGGGCTTGTTGCCCGATGTTGCCCGCGACCTCGCGGTGAGCATTCCCGACGCCGGACTGCTGATCACCGGCTACGCCCTGGGCGTGGTGTTCGGCGCACCGATCCTCGCGGTCGGCACCGCCAACATGCCGCGCAAGGCGACACTGCTGGGCATGACGCTGATGTTCATCCTCGGCAACATGCTCTGCGCCATGGCCCCCAATTACGCCACGCTGATGGCCGCGCGGGTGATCACCGCGCTGTGTCATGGCGCGTTCTTCGGTATCGGCTCGGTGGTCGCCGCCGGCCTGGTGGCGCCGAACAAACGGGCCCAGGCCATTGCCATGATGTTCACCGGCCTGACCCTGGCCAACGTGCTTGGGGTGCCACTGGGCACCGCGCTTGGGCAGTACGCCGGCTGGCGTTCGACGTTCTGGGCGGTATCGGTGATCGGTGTGATCGCGGCCATTGCGCAATGGGTCTGGTTGCCAAAGCACATCGCGATGGACAAAGCCAACCTGGCCAGCGAGTTCAAAGTGCTGGGCAAGGCCAACGTGCTGCTGGCGTTGGGCATGAGCGTGCTGGCCTCGACCAGTTTGTTCAGCGTATTCACCTACATCGCGCCGATCCTGCAGGACATCACCGGCGTCAGCCCCCATGGCGTGACCATCATGCTGTTGCTGTTCGGCGTGGGTCTGACGGCGGGCAGCATGCTCGGCGGACGATTGGCCGACAGCCGCCTGCTGCCTTCACTGGTCGGCATGGCGCTGGCCGTGGTGGTGGTATTGGCCGCGTTCAGCCAGACCAGCCACTCGCTGATTCCGGCCGCGATCACCCTGGTGCTGTGGGGCATTTTTGCCTTCGCCCTGTGCCCGATCCTGCAACTGCTGATCATCGACCAGGCCCATGAAGCGCCCAATCTGGGCTCAACGCTCAACCAGAGCGCATTCAACCTCGGCAACGCGGCAGGTGCCTGGATAGGCGGGCTGGTGGTCGCCAGCGGTGCCGACCTCGCGGACCTGCCGTGGACCGGTGCAGCGGTCAGTGGCCTGACCGTGCTGGCCGCGCTGTATTTCATCTACCTGCAACGGCGCGCTGGCGCTGCGGTGAATGTGCCGGGCTGATCATTTCCTGATCTCCTGCGGATCGGGTTTTCCAGCCTGATCCGCTGGTTCTTTTGGCGGCCCACTCTCGCTGCGAATCTGCGCATGGCTGATCAAGGCGAAGATGAAGCTGCCTCCCACGATGTTGCCCACCAGCGTCGGCCCGGCGAACACCAGCCAGAAATCCTTCCACGGCAGCTCGCCGGCAAACACCAGATAACCGACCTCCAGCGAACCGACCACGATGTGGGTGAAATCCCCCAGCGCCATGAGGTAGGTGATGAGGATGATGATCCACATCTTGGCGCTCTCCATGGACGGAATCATCCAGACCATGGTGGCGATCATCCAGCCCGAGATGATGCCCTTGGCGAACATCTGGTCGACGTCGTTTTCCATGACCTTGCGGCCGATGTCGAGGAAGGCCACGTCGGTCTTGCTGTCGAAAATCGGCAGCTCCAGCATGACGTAGGCTACCAGCAAGGTGCCGCAGAGGTTGCCCACCAGCACCACCGACCACAGCCGCAACAACCGGCCGAAGTTGCCGAGCGTGGGTTTGCTCATGATCGGCAGCACGGCGGTCAGGGTGTTTTCGGTGAACAGTTGCTGGCGGGCGAGGATCACCGCGAGGAAACCGGCGCAGTAGCCGAAACTGGCGATGACCTTGAATCCTTCGCCGTCCGGTAGCCGGGAATTGAGCAAGCCCATGCCCATCAGCGACAGGCCCATGGTCAGGCCTGCGGCCAGCGCCGACCACCACAGGGCGGCAACGCTGCGTTCCAGCTCCTGATTGCCCTGGGTGCGGATGATTTCGTGCAGAACCGCCGCGCGTGGCGGCTGGTTTTTTTCGACTTCGTGCTGTTCTTTTGCCGAGAGGTCGGGGGTCTTGCCGTCTTTTCGAGTGTCCATGGAACTCCTGAACCGCTGGCTGCGATGTAGTTACGACCCGCGCGGTTCAGATTCCGTTCGTCATCCTCAAATTATTCGACGGCGCCTTCATCCTTGAACTGGTCTTTGACGTATTTGATCTCGGTGCGGCCGTGTGGCGCCGGCAACCCGTCTTCGCCCAGGTTGACGAAAACGATCTTCTCCACCGTCAGGATGCTTTTGCGGGTGATCTTGTTGCGCACTTCGCACTTGAGGGTGATCGAGGTGCGACCGAACTCGGTAGCGGTGATACCCAGCTCGATGATGTCGCCCTGGCGCGAGGCGCTGACGAAGTTGATTTCGGAAATGTACTTGGTGACCACGCGCTGGTTGCCCAGCTGGACGATCGCGTAGATCGCCGCTTCTTCGTCGAGCCAACGCAGCAGGCTGCCGCCGAACAGCGTGCCGTTGGGGTTGAGGTCTTCGGGTTTAACCCATTTGCGGGTGTGGAAATTCATGTTCACTCCTGAGCGTCTTGCCGAATGATGGGCACTATCTTGGCAGACCCCGAGCCAGAGCTCTATTGAGCATCGACTATGGTCTCGATTACCGTTCGGACATTGACCAACAGAAACCCTTTGGAAGATCAGCATAGCCCGCTATAATCGCCCCCGTTTCAAAACGGTAATCTTCACTTGCTACCGTTTTCCCGCCACCTGTCCGAGGGGCGCTGCAGCAGGTTCAACCTGTCAGGCTCGGATGGGGCGTTGCTTGGCTGTCATCAGCCAGACACTAAACGCACAACGGCGCCCATTCGCATACATTACGAATGGAGGCTCTTCATGAGCGCTGTTATCACGCCTGCAGATTTTAACGATTACAAAGTCGCCGACATGTCCCTGGCTGCCTGGGGCCGTCGCGAAACCATCATCGCCGAATCGGAAATGCCGGCCTTGATGGGTCTGCGTCGCAAGTACTCCGAAGAGCAACCGCTCAAGGGCGCGAAGATCCTCGGCTGCATCCACATGACCATTCAGACCGCCGTGCTGATCGAAACCCTGGTTGCCCTGGGTGCCGAAGTACGCTGGTCGTCCTGCAACATTTTCTCGACTCAGGACCAGGCTGCTGCGTCCATCGCCGCTGCCGGCATCCCGGTTTTCGCCTGGAAAGGTGAAACCGAGCAAGAGTACGAGTGGTGCCTGGAGCAGACCATCCTCAAGGATGGCCAGCCATGGGACGCCAACATGATCCTCGACGACGGCGGCGACCTGACCGAGCTGCTGCACAAGAAGTACCCACAGGTACTGGACCGCGTTCACGGCGTGACCGAAGAAACCACCACCGGCGTGCACCGCCTGCTGGACATGCTGGCCAAGGGCGAGCTGAAGATCCCGGCCATCAACGTCAACGACTCGGTGACCAAGAGCAAGAACGACAACAAGTACGGCTGCCGTCACAGCCTGAACGATGCCATCAAGCGTGGTACCGACCACCTGCTGTCCGGCAAGCAAGCGCTGGTCATCGGCTACGGTGACGTGGGCAAGGGCTCGGCCCAGTCCCTGCGTCAGGAAGGCATGATCGTTAAAGTCTCCGAAGTCGACCCGATCTGCGCCATGCAAGCCTGCATGGACGGTTTCGAGCTGGTTTCGCCGTTCATCGACGGTATCAACACCGGTACCGAAGACAGCATCGACAAAGCGCTGCTGGGCAAGATCGACCTGATCGTGACCACCACCGGTAACGTCAATGTTTGCGACGCGAACATGCTCAAAGCCCTGAAGAAGCGTGCTGTTGTCTGCAACATCGGCCACTTCGACAACGAAATCGACACCGCTTTCATGCGCAAGAACTGGGCATGGGAAGAAGTGAAGCCGCAGGTTCACAAGATCCACCGTACCGGCGCTGGCGATTTCGACCCGCAGAACGACGACTACCTGATCCTGCTGGCTGAAGGCCGTCTGGTTAACCTGGGCAACGCCACTGGCCACCCAAGCCGCATCATGGACGGTTCGTTCGCCAACCAGGTACTGGCGCAGATCTTTCTGTTCGGCCAGAAGTACGCCGACCTGTCGCCAGCCCAGAAAGCCGAGCGCCTGACCGTTGAAGTACTGCCGAAGAAACTCGACGAAGAAGTGGCCCTGGAAATGGTCCGCGGTTTCGGCGGCGTCGTGACTCAACTGACCAAGACCCAGGCCGACTACATCGGCGTGACCGTCGAAGGTCCATTCAAGCCGCACGCTTACCGCTACTGATCGGATCTGCAGCCTGCTCTCCCTTGTGGGAGCGGGCTTGCTCGCGAAGGCGGATCATCATTCAACATAAATGTTGTCTGACCCACCGCTTTCGCGAGCAAGCCCGCTCCCACATGGGGATGTGCACGTCTTCCAGGCTTACGTGTTTCCAAGGATATGACCATGTCCCAAGATCGTCGCTACAGCTTCGAGTTCTTCCCTACCAAGACCGACGCTGGGCATGAAAAGCTGCTCGCCACTGCCCGTCAGCTGGCCACGTACAACCCCGATTTCTTCTCCTGCACCTACGGCGCCGGCGGTTCGACCCGTGATCGTACGCTCAACACCGTGTTGCAGCTCGAAAGCGAAGTCAAAGTCCCGGCCGCACCGCACCTGTCCTGCGTCGGCGACAGCAAGGCCGACCTGCGCGGCTTGCTGAGCCAGTACAAGGCCGCCGGCATCCAGCGCATCGTCGCGTTGCGCGGTGACCTGCCTTCGGGCATGGGCATGGCCAGCGGCGAAATGCGCCACGCCAACGACCTGGTTGAATTCATTCGTGAAGAAACCGGCGATCATTTCCACATCGAAGTCGCCGCCTACCCGGAAATGCATCCGCAGGCACGCAACTTCGAAGACGATATCGACAACTTCGTGCGCAAGGCCAACGCTGGCGCCGACAGTGCGATCACCCAGTATTTCTTCAACGCCGACAGCTACTTCTACTTTGTCGAGCGTGTGCGGGCCAAGGGTGTGAACATTCCGATCGTGCCGGGGATCATGCCGATCACCAACTACAGCAAGCTGGCCCGCTTCTCCGATGCCTGCGGTGCGGAAATCCCGCGCTGGATCCGCAAGCAACTGGAAGCCTACGGCGACGATACCCAGAGCATTCAGCGTTTCGGCGAGCAAGTCATCACCGAAATGTGCGAACGCCTGCTCCAGGGCGGCGCGCCAGGGCTGCACTTCTACACGCTGAACCAGGCTGAAGCGAGCCTTGCGGTGTGGAACAACCTGAAGTTGCCGCGTTAAGCATCAAGGCAAGATCAAAAGATCGCAGCCTTCGACAGCGCCTACAGGGGAAATGTGTAATCCCTGTAGGCGCTGCCGAAGGCTGCGATCTTTTGCTTTCACGCACTTTTATTGTGCGGCAATCCACGGAGTTAGAGCATCTGCTGCCAGTTTCTGGCTCTTTCGCGTTTCTCGTCGTAATCTCAAGCCCATGCCTTTGATCACGCAGTTAATCGCCCTGCTCGTTATCACTTGCCTTAGCTTTGCCGCTAGGGGCGAGAAATTGCGCATTGTCACCGAACCCTGGGCACCTTACGTGTACGAGGAAAACGGCAAGGCCCTGGGGCTGGACTACGAAACCACCGCCATCGTCTTCAAGCGCCTGGGCATCGAAGTGGAATGGCAATTCCTGCCCTGGAAACGCTGCCTGTCGATGCTCGAAACCGGCCAGGCGGACGGTGCACTGGACATTTTCCACAGCGAAGAGCGCGATGCGACCCTGCTCTACCCCAGCGAACCGCTCTCGGAAGTCCAGTTCGTGATGTTCTACGCCAATGCCCGGCCCCACCCGTTTCGCACTCTGGAAGAACTGCGCGGCCTGACCATCGGCATCTCTCCCGGCTACCTGTACAGCCAGGACTTTCGGGACTCGACGCTGTTCACCCGGGAACCGGCCCCCAGCCATGAAGCGAACTTCGGCAAGCTGGTGCGCGGGCGGATCGACCTGCTGATCACCGACCGCCGGGTCGGCCAGCACCTGCTCGACGAACTGAACATCCGTAACAAGATCACCGAAAACCCCACGATCATCAGTCAGCAGAGCCAGTTTCTGGCAGTGCGCCGCAATGCCGGCATGGACCTGCTGGTGCAGCGCTTCGGCGCCGAACTCAAACGCTTCAAGCGCGAACCGGCCTACGCCGAACTCAGCGCGCGCTATGGCGCCGCCCCGGCCATTATCGTCAACCCCGCACGAACCACGGCCAACACGGAAAAAACCGTTGAGCAGCAGGAAAGCGGCGCGCAGTGATTGCTCTGTTATACTCCGGCCTTCCCGCCAGGCTCACGCCCGGACGCTCGGAACCGTTCAAGGCATCTCGACCCCGCTACAGCGCAGCTTTTCAGCCCGCGCGAGCGCTCCAGACGAGCCTTCGTGACCGAAGCAGGACCGGACGGGATTGCGTTCCCCATAAACGCCATTCGCGCCAGGCAAGACTCCCATTGGGCCAAGCCCTAACTTAGAACAGGATTACTCATGTCCTTTGCTTCCCTCGGTCTCTCCGAGGCTTTAGTCCGCGCCATCGAGGCAGCGGGCTATACCGAGCCTACTCCGGTGCAACAGCGGGCCATTCCCGCCGTGTTGCAAGGTCGCGACCTGATGGTCGCGGCACAGACAGGTACTGGTAAAACCGGCGGTTTCGCCCTTCCGATCCTGGAGCGGTTGTTCCCCAACGGTCACCCGGACAAATCCCAGCGTCACGGCCCGCGCCAACCGCGCGTACTGGTCCTGACCCCTACTCGCGAACTCGCCGCGCAAGTGCACGAAAGCTTCAAGGTCTATGCCCGTGACCTGAAGTTCGTCAGCGCCTGCATCTTCGGTGGCGTCGGCATGAACCCGCAGGTCCAGGCCATGTCCCGTGGCGTCGACGTGCTGGTGGCCTGCCCTGGCCGCCTGCTCGACCTCGCCGGCCAAGGCAGCGTCGACCTGTCCCACGTGGAAATCCTCGTGCTGGACGAAGCTGACCGCATGCTCGACATGGGTTTTGTCCATGACGTGAAGAAAGTCCTGGCCCGTCTGCCAGCCAAACGCCAGAACCTGCTGTTCTCGGCGACCTTCTCCAAGGACATCACCGACCTCGCCGGCAAGTTGCTGCACAACCCGGAACGCATCGAAGTCACGCCGCCGAACACCACGGTCGAGCGCATCGAACAGCGCGTATTCCGCCTGCCGGCCAACCACAAGCGTTCGCTGCTGGCGCACCTGATCACCGCCGGTGCCTGGGAACAGGTCCTGGTGTTCACCCGCACCAAGCACGGCGCCAACCGCCTGGCCGAGTACCTGGACAAACACGGCCTGAGCGCCGTCGCGATCCACGGCAACAAGAGCCAGAACGCGCGCACCAAAGCCCTGGCCGACTTCAAGGCCGGTACCGTGCGCATCCTGGTTGCCACCGATATCGCGGCTCGCGGCCTGGACATCGACCAGTTGCCACACGTGGTCAACTTCGAACTGCCTAACGTCGATGAAGACTACGTGCACCGCATCGGCCGTACCGGCCGTGCCGGTCGTTCGGGCGAGGCGATCTCGCTGGTGGCCCCGGACGAAGAAAAACTGCTGAAAAGCATCGAGCGCATGACCAAGCAGAAAATCGCCGACGGCGACCTGATGGGCTTCGATATCAGCGCTGTGGAAGCCGAGAAACCCGAAGCACGCGAGCGTCCGGACGTGCGCAACCCGCGCAATCCACGTGGCCCGCGCGGTGATGGTCCGAATGGCGGCGGCGGTGGTGGCGGTCGCAAGGACAAGGGCAAGGACAAGGGCAAGGAAAAACCGGCGGCCGAGCGCGGTGAGCGTCCGGCCCGTCAGCAAAAGCCGCGCGAAGGCACCCCGGCCCGCGAACAGCGCCAGCCAAGCCAGGCGCCGCGTGCCGCGGCTGATCGTGCTCCGGACGAGTTCCTGGACGACGATATCGATAACTTCGGTAACCGCGTCGACTACGTGCCACAGCAGAAACCTGCCCAGGGCCGTGGTCGTCGTCCAGGTGCACCGGCACAAGGCACCGCCGCCGGTTCGGGCGCTCCTCGTGGCGGCAAGCCACAGGGTGGCCGCCAGAACGGTCCGCGCAACAGCGATGGCGCCAGTACCGGCACCCCGCCAGCCAAGCGCAGCGGTCCACGCAGCGGCGCACCACGTGATGGCCAGGCCCGTCGCGAAGACTCGCGCAACCGCCGCCCGGCCCGTGACGATCAACCGCGTTCGGAACCGGCCGTGCAGAACCCGCGCGGTCCTGCGCCGAAGATCATGCACAAGGAGTCGAAGGCCGATCGCTTCCCGACACCTGAGCAGCTGGATCAACTGCCAAGCCGTCCTCGCGGTGAAAAACCGGCATTGCTGACCCGCAATCGCTGATTTGTCGCTGCAATAAAAAAATGCCCCGCGCTGAAAAGCCCGGGGCATTTTTTATGCCTGAACACAAAACCTGTAGGAGCCGGCTTGCCGGCGAAGGCGTCCGAAAGACCGACGCAACGTTCAAAGACGCCTTCGCTGGCAAGCCAGCTCCCACAAGGGGATTGTGTAGCGAAATAAAAAACGCCCGCGCTCAAGAGAGCAGCGGGCGTTTTTTGTCAGGCGCGAAAATTATTTCGCTTTGACACCTTCAAAGGTCACGTACATTTCAACTGCATCGGACGATGGGCCCAAGTCTTTCTGCTTGCCGAAATCGGAACGCTTCAGGCTGAAAGTACCCTCGAAGCCTGCACGGTAGCCGCCCCATGGATCCTTGCCTTCACCCAGGAAAGTGGCCTTGACCACGATTGGCTTGGTCACGCCGAGGATAGTCAGGTCGCCAGCCACGTCAGCAGTGTCCTTGCCAGCGGCATTCTTGCCGGTAGGTTTGACGCTGGTGGAAACGAACGTGGCTTTGCTGCCGTTCAGGAAGTCTTTGCTGGAGATGTGCTTGTCACGTTCTGCGTTGTTGGTGAACACACTGGCGGTGTTCACGTTGAATTCGATCTTGCTGTCTTCAGGCTTGGCAGCGTCAAAGCTGAACTTGCCGTCGATGTCCTTGAAGGTACCGGTGATGAAGCTGTAGCCCAGGTGGCTGATCTTGAAGTCAACGAAGGCGTGCTGGCCTTCCTTGTCGACCACGTAGTCAGCGGCCATTGCGTTACCGGCAGACAACAGGGCGGAGCCGATTGCCAGAGCGGCCAGAGTCTTTTTCAACATACTTTGTTTTCCTTTGGAGTCGAGGTTGAACTTCAGGCTTTGCGACCCAGCATGCGCTTGAGGGTCACATCACGGTCGATAAAGTGGTGCTTCAATGCTGCCAACGCATGGAGGCCGGAAAAAATTACCAGCACCCACGCCAGGTACAGGTGAATCACACCGGCGGTATCTGCCTGGTCCGGTAGCCCGGACACCAGCGCAGGCACTTCAAACAAGCCAAACACCGGGATACCGACACCTTCTGCGGTGGAAATCAGGTAACCGGCAATCATCACAGCGAACAGACTGAGATACAGAAAGCCATGGCCGAACCTGGCGCCCAGGCGCGTCATGCGGCTGTAGCTGGACAAGGTTGGTGGCGGCGGACTGACGAAGCGCCACAACACCCGTAGCACCATCACACCCAGCAACACCAGGCCGATGCTTTTGTGCAGGTCCGGCGCGTCTTTGCGCCAGGTGCTGTAGTAGTCGAGCCCGACCATCCACAGCCCTAACGCGAACAATCCGACGACCGCCAGCGCCACACCCCAGTGCATGAAAATGCTGACCCAGCCGTAGCGGGAAGTAGAGTTTCGTAGCTGCATTTGCCTAGATCCCTGTAAGTGCTGGCCCAAGACTATCGATTTATCTATCGAATTAAAGCGGAAAATTTCGCTTTGAAATATCGAAAAATGCGATCAAGAGTCTGTAACACACGGGTTAAGGAAAGATTAAAGTCGAGATTGTGAAAAAAAGTGAATACAAACCTGAGAACACCTGTATCAAAAGGTTTATTCGATTTCGGCTCCCGGTTTTTTTCAGGCGAAAAAAACGCAGCCCTGAGCCGCGTTTGTTTTTACACCTGAACGTTACGAAACCTTGGTCTCAGAAGTCTGCGCCCTGCCTAATTGTGGTACACGGGAGGCGGCTGTAAACAGTCAGGATCGTACGGATTCATATCGCATTTATAGGCCAGTTCATGGCCGAATCTCCGGCTGTACTCCTCAGTAAACAGCTCGGCATTTGCACATCCGAAAAGGGCTATCAATAGGATGATTACTATCACTTCTTTCATGTGCTCTCCCGTTTTTGAAGAGCATAGAACTCAAGGTCAAGCGCTACCCATCATTCCCTTCTGATTCGCTTGTGGGAAGTCTCTGATGTATCGCTGAGGCGTGTAGGACTGACCGGAAGGCAAAAAAAAAGCGCGACCCTCGGGCCGCGCTTTTTTTTACGCCTGAACGTTACTGCGCCTTGGTGACCGTGGTCGCCGCTGGCTTCTTCGCTTGCTCAGTCTTTTTCACGGGTGCCTTGGCCGAGGTTTTTTTCGTTTCGGTTTTCTTCGCCGGCGCTTTGGCCGGGGCCTTCTTCGCAGGCTCCGCTTTCACCGGTGCCGCAGGCTTCGGCGCTTCGACCGGAGCAGGAGCAGGGGTCGGTGCCGGCGCTGGTGCAGGCGCCGGTGCGACAGGTTCTGGTGCCTTGACCGGTTCTGGCTTCTTCGCGTCATCCGAGCCGCCGAACAGGTTGGTGAAGAAGTTGCCCTTCTTCGCCGCCACCGCGCCGGCTGCAGCTGCAGCGGCTACTGGAGCGGCCTTCGGTTCAAACGATTTGCCCGCCGCCAGGTCTTCAACCTGACTGGCTGCACGCTGACCGGTGCGCAATGCGCCTTCCAGGGTGCCCGGGTACAAGGTGTCGGTGTGCTCGCCAGCAAAGGCTACGCGCTGGATCGGGCGTTCCCACAGGCGCCAGAACTTGCTGATCTGGCCTGGGCCGAAGGCCAGGTAAGCGCCGCCCATCGAAGGGTCGGTGCTGTAGCGGCGGATTTCATAACCGGTGAACGAACCGCGCGCCTGTGGATAAAACGCGTGCAGGCGGATCAGCACCTGATCGACCATCTGCTTGTCGCCGAACGCCTGCATGACCCGTGCGTTATCGCCGGACAGGTTGATCACCACGTTGGCGCCGCCCTTCAAGGCCGGTTCGATCCACAACATGCCGAGGCCGGTGTTGCTATAGATCTCACCGGACATGCGCGCCTTGGGTTCCCACACCGGCGTCTTGAACTTCAGCATGATCTGGTCGCGCCAGCCGTAGTTGGTGCCCTTGATCGCCGCCAGGTGCTGGGCGTCCAGCGCCGGGGTCATCTGGATCTTGTTCAGCGCGCGCAGAGGCACGGCCAGTACGACGTAGTCAGCCTGATAGCCGACGCTGCCGACCTTGACGGTGACGCCGTCCTTGTCCTGGATGATGGCCGAGACCGGGGAGCTGGTCTTGATGGTTTTCAGCTGCTTGACGAAGGCCTGGGCCAGCACCGGGCTGCCGCCGACCAGGCGCGAAGCGCGCAGGTCACGGTCGGAAACGCCACGGTAAACGCTGCTCTGCTGGGCGAAGTACAGCAGCGAGATACGCGAAGGCTCGTCATAACGGGTACGAATCTGCTGGTTTACCAACTGACGGGCAGTGGCCGGCAGGGTCAGGCGATCGAGCCAGTTGGACACGTTGATCTGGTCCAGGGCGTGCAGCGTGTTGTTCGCCGACGGGTTTTGCGGGTCTTCGATCGAGCGCGCCAGGTCGTCCACGGTCTTTTCGTAGCGCTTGAGCGCTTCAGCCGTGGTTGGATCCTTGGTGGCCAGGTCGGCGGCGGTGTAATACACGCCGTCGATCAGGTAGCTCGGGGTGCGCACGAATTCAGGGGCTGGCGTGGTACTCAGCTTGAATTCCGAGACATACTTGTTCAGGACCGGCTGGGTCTTGTTGTTGCCGATCCACTCGCTGGTGGCCATGCCGGAGCGACCGCCCAGGCTCGGCTTGGCTTCCAGCAGCGTGACCTGCCAGCCCTTGTTCTGCAGCTCATAAGCAGCCGTGAGGCCCGAGACCCCACCGCCGATCACGATCGCGGTCTTATCCTTTGCCAGCGCAGACACGCTGAACAGCCCCAACATCACCAGCGCACAGGCGCGCAGCCAACCGACAGACATTCTGCGAACTCCGGAAATTCAGGAAAAAATAGCGGTTTTGCGAGCCAGGCGGCTCTAGAACCGCGAAGGATACGTCAGCCGTCAGACGCCCGCCAGCAACGTCTACCGCCCTATACAAAGTAGCTCAATCGACACAATGGGTTGTTCCCGAGGCACGCATTGCATAGGCTTGCGCGATTGTATGTCCGCGCATGTCACGGAACGCCTCGAGGAGACTGAACATGGGCCTGAATAATCAGTGGATGCAACGCGATCTCGCGGTGTTGTGGCATCCCTGCACCCAGATGAAAGATCACGAACAACTTCCGCTGATCCCGATCAAGCGCGGTGAAGGCGTGTGGCTGGAAGATTTCGAAGGCAAACGCTACCTCGATGCGGTCAGCTCCTGGTGGGTGAACGTGTTCGGTCATGCCAATCCGCGCATCAACCAGCGCATCAAGGATCAGGTCGATCAACTTGAGCACGTGATCCTCGCCGGCTTCAGCCATCAGCCGGTGATCGAGCTGTCCGAGCGCCTGGTGAAGATGACCCCCGAAGGCCTGACCCGGTGTTTCTACGCCGATAACGGTTCGTCGTGCATCGAAGTCGCGCTGAAAATGAGCTTTCACTACTGGCTCAACCGCGGCCAACCGAACAAGAAGCGCTTCGTCACCCTGACCAACAGCTACCACGGCGAAACCATGGCGGCGATGTCGGTGGGCGACGTGCCGCTGTTTACCGAGACCTACAAGGCGCTGCTGCTCGACACCATCAAGGTGCCAAGCCCCGATTGCTACCTGCGCCCGGAAGGCATGAGCTGGGAAGAACACTCGCGCAACATGTTCGCCGCCATGGAACAGACCCTGGCCGAAAACCATGACACGGTCGCGGCCGTGATCGTCGAGCCGCTGATCCAGGGCGCCGGCGGCATGCGCATGTACCACCCGGTGTACCTCAAGCTGCTGCGCGAAGCCTGCGATCGTTATGGCGTGCACCTGATCCACGACGAAATCGCCGTCGGCTTCGGCCGCACCGGGACGATGTTCGCCTGTGAGCAGGCCGGCATCCGTCCAGACTTCCTCTGCCTGTCCAAGGCCCTGACCGGCGGCTACCTGCCGCTGGCGGCGTGCCTGACCACCGACGACGTCTACAGCGCCTTCTACGACGACTACCCGACCCTGCGCGCCTTCCTGCATTCCCACAGTTACACCGGCAACCCGCTGGCGTGCGCGGCAGCCCTGGCGACGCTGGATATCTTCGAAGAAGATAACGTCATCGAGAACAACAAGGCCCTGGCCCAGCGCATGGCCTCGTCCACCGCGCACCTGGCCGATCACCCGAACGTCAGCGAAGTGCGCCAGACCGGCATGGTGCTGGCCATCGAGATGGTCAAGGACAAGGCGAGCAAAGAGGCTTATCCGTGGCAGGAACGCCGCGGCCTGAAGGTGTTCCAGCATGCGCTGGAGCGCGGTGCGCTGCTGCGGCCGTTGGGCAGCGTGGTGTATTTCCTGCCGCCTTACGTAATCACCCCGGAGCAGATCGACTTCCTTGCCGAAGTGGCCAGTGAAGGGATCGACATCGCCACCCGCGAGAGCGTCAGCGTGGCGGTGCCGAAGGACTTTCATCCGGGGTTCCGTGATCCGGGTTGATTGATTTCACCGGATCTTCTGTGGTGTCTGGTCTGCCGCTTTCGCTGGCAAGCCAGCTCCTACAGGTCGGATGTCGCCCCACATTTTTGCCGCAACCACATATTCTGTAGGAGCTGGCTTGCCAGCGATAAGGTCGGCACGACCTTCAGACGCTACACACCCTTTTTCAGAGATCCCGCATGAGACTGTCCCGCTTCTTCATCGACGCCCCCCTGAGCACCGGCGAGCACGAGCTGCCCGAGGCCCAGGCCCATTACATCGGTCGCGTGCTGCGCATGGCCGAGGGCGATGCGTTGCAACTGTTCGACGGTTCCGGCCATGAATTTCGCGGCACACTCGTGGAGGTCGGGAAAAAACGCGTGGTCGTCCAGATCAACGAGCAGTTCGCCGGGCAGGTGGAATCGCCCTTGCAGATCCACCTCGGCCAAGGCTTGTCCCGTGGCGAGCGCATGGACTGGGCAATCCAGAAAGCCACCGAATTGGGCGTGACTGAAATCACCCCGATCTTCAGTGAACGCTGCGAAGTACGCCTCAAGGACGAACGCGCCGACAAACGCCTGCTGCACTGGCGCCAGGTGGCGATCAGCGCCTGCGAGCAATGCGGCCGCTCACGGGTGCCGGTGATTCATCCGCCGGTGCTGTTGGCGGACTGGATCAAGCAGACTGAGGCCGAGTTGAAATTGGTGCTGCATCCGGTGGCCGAGCCGTTGGTGAGCCACGCCAAGCCCGGGACGCTGGCGTTCTTGATTGGGCCGGAGGGTGGTTTGTCCGATGCCGAGGTCGATCAGGCCAAGGCCAGCGGCTTCCATGCCGCCCGCCTCGGCCCGCGAGTGTTGCGCACCGAAACCGCGCCGGTTGTGGCACTGGCAGTGGCCCAGCAGCTCTGGGGTGACTTCTAGTCCGCCTTCGCGAGCAGGCTGGCTCCCACATTGAATTTTGGGTGTTCACCGTTTCGAGTTCACTGGAAATCTCCTGTGGGAGCCAGCCTGCTGGCGATGGCCGCGACGCGGTCTAAAGGACGTAAAAGAAAATCGCCACAAAGTGCAGCAGGCTCCCGGCGATGACAAACAGGTGCCAGATCCCGTGGGCGTGGCGCAGTCGACTGTCCAAGGCAAAAAAGACGATGCCCACCGTATAAAAAATTCCCCCCGACGCCAGCCAGGCAAACCCGGTAGTACCGAGTGCCGCCAGCAACGGCTTGACCGCCACCAGTACGATCCAGCCCATCACCGCATAGATCACGATCGACAGGACCCGCGCTTCCGACCTCGGCTTGATTTCCTGCAGGATGCCGATCAGCGCCAGCCCCCAGACAATCCCGAACAAGGTCCAGCCCCAGGGCCCGCGCAGGGTCACCAGGCAGAACGGCGTGTAGCTGCCGGCGATCAACAGGTAGATCGAGAAGTGATCGACCTTCTGCATGATCGCTTTCTTGCGTCCGCGCACGCTGTGGTACACGGTCGATGCGCTGTACAGCACCAGCAAGGTGAAGGCGTAGATCGCCATGCTGACGATCTTCCACGGACTGCCGTCGAGGCTGGCGACCACGATCAGCCACACACCACCGACAAACGCCGCCACTGCCCCGACCAGATGCGTCCAGGCGTTCAATCTTTCCCCGTGATACATCGTTTACCCCACCTCGAAAATCGATAAAGCGCGATTGCGCGATTCAACCCGCATGCGTGCACAATCGGGTTATTCCAAAAAGAGTCCACCCCATGCTGATCGATGAAGAGTTGACCCTGAAAAAACTCGAGGTGTTCCTGGCCTTCATGCGCACAGGCAACCTGGCCCGCGCCGCTGCCGAATTGCAGACCAGTAACGTTAGCGTACATCGGGCCATCCACTCCCTTGAAAGCGCCCTGCGCTGCCCCTTGTTCAAGCACGAGGGGCGTAACCTGACGCCGCTGGAAAGCGCCTACGTGCTCGAAGAACGGGCGCAGAAGCTGATTCAGGATGTGGTGGAAACCGTGCGCCTGACCCGCGAAGCCGCCGGCTTTTCCGCGGAACGTTTCAAGCTGGGCTCGCTGTACTCACTGACGGTGAAGACCGTGCCGCAGCTGATCATGGGCCTGAAGATCCGCCGCAGCGAACTCAACATCGACCTGATCCTGGGCTCCAATATCGACCTGCTGTACAAGCTCAAGAACATGGAAGTCGACGCGATCCTGGTGTCCCTGGACGAGAGCATCAACGACCCGGATTGCGAGCAGATCCCGCTGTTTTCCGACGACATCTTCCTCGCCACGCCCGCCGACTCCAGGTTCGCCCAGCGCAGCGAAGTCGACCTGGCCGAGGTCCGCGACGAAACCTTCATCACCCTGACCCAGGGCTTCGCCACGCATCAGGACGGTAAGCGGGTATTCGAGCAGGCGGGGTTCGAGCCGAAGGTAGCGATGCAGGTCAACGACATCTTCACCCTGCTGAGCATGGTCAGCTCGGGCGTCGGGTATGCGTTGCTGCCGGGGCGGATTGCGGCGGTGTATGAGAACCGGGTGAAGCTGATTGCGCTGCAGGAGAAGTATCGGTTGCAACAGCACATTGGCGTGGTGTTCCTGAAGGCCAAGGAGCGCGATCCGAATTTGCTGGCGTTGCTGGCGGAGTGCCGGATGTATGCCAATCGCCAGGCTTGAAACCGAGTCGCCCCCATCGCCAGCAGGCTGGCTCCCACAGTGGGTGTGCAAACCCTATTCCCCGTGTGGGAGCCAGCCTGCTGGCGATGGCGTCAGCCCAGACAACTCAAAATCTGAAATCAGCCAACAATCCCCCGAACAATGAAGTACAACAACGAAGGCCCCAGCAAGCACCCAAGCCCGGTGTGGAATGTCGCTGTCAACGCACCATAAGGTACCAACCGCCGATCCGTCGCCGCCAGCCCCGCCGTCACACCGCTCACCGTGCCGGCCAGCCCACCAAACACCATCGCCGAACGCGGGTTATCCAGGCCCATCCAGCGCGCCGCCATCGGCGTGCCGACCATCACCAGGATCGCCTTGATCAACCCGGTGGCAATCGACAGCGCCATCACATCCGAGGTGGCACCAATCGCCGCACCGGTCACCGGCCCGACGATGTAGGTCACCGCCCCCGCGCCAATCGTGGTCATGCTCACCGCATCGCGATAACCGAATACCCAGGCCATGCAGGCGCCGACAATGAACGGCAGTACCGTGCCCAGCAGCAGCGCGATCACGCCGATCAAGCCGGCCTTTTTCGCTTCGGTGGCCTGCACTTCGAACGCCGTGGCGACAATCGCGAAGTCCCGCAGCATGGCGCCGCCCATCAGGCCGATGCCGGAGAACAGCGTCAGGTCCGCCAGGCCTTTTTGCCCGCCGGTCATGGTGCCGCCGACCCAGGCCAGGACCAGGCCGATGACGATCGCGATCGCCGAGCCATGGATGCGCCCGAAGGTCAGGCGTTTGGAGAGGATGACCGACACCCACATGATCACGCCGACGAAGGCGAATGCCGTGACCAGGCCGTTGTGCTCCAGGCCTTTCTCGATGAGATCCCACATATCAGCGACCTCCTGCTGGCGTGCCGACGGGGGAAATTTCCGCCGGTTCATCGGGCAAGGGTTCGCCTTTGTGGGTCCGGCTGATCAGGGCAATGGTGCAGCCGCACACCACCACCGAGCCGATCGCCGCCAGCACCGCCACCGGCCCGCCGTGCAAGGCCGTGACTACGTTCTGTTGCGCGGCCATCGCCACCACCACCGGAATGTACATGGCACCCCAGAAGCCGACGCCCATTTCGCAATCCTTGGTCATGCCGCCGCGTTTTTGCATCCACAACCGCGCGCAGATCAACAGGATCATCGCGATCCCGACCCCGCCGACGTTGGATTTGACCCCCAGCAGGACGCCGAGCATGTCACCCATGATCACACCTGCCAGCGTACAGATCGCCAGCAGCGCCACACCGTAAATAATCATTGTTGTCGTCCTCAAAGTGCATCGTCGAATGTTGTTCTTGTTGTTCGAAGCCTCAGGGTGTCTAGGGGTGGCGCAGTCCCTCCTCACGCAACAGCGCCTGCAGGGTATCGAGCCGGGCACCGTCGAACGCGATCACGGTGCCCTGTTCGAATACCCGGCGCGCCAGCCCGGTCAACACCGCACCGGGCGGCAGTTCGATCTGCAGACGTACGCCGCGCTCGTAAGCGCTTTGCACCGTGCCGCGCCAATCCACCACGCGGCACATGTTGAAGGCCAGGTCGTCGCGCAAGGCGTCGACCTTGATCACCGGGCGCGCGCGACTGCCGCTCAGGTAACCGATCTTCGGCGTTTGCAGCTTCACATTGGCGAAGGCTGCGGCGAGGGTTTGCGCCGGCGCATCCAGCAGCGGGCAGTGCGACGGCACACTCACCGCCAGACGCTTGGCCATCCCTGCCCCACGCGCTTTTGCCAGCTCGGCCAGCGCTTTCATCGCCGCGTCACTGCCGGCAATCACCACCTGGTTATCGGCGTTGATATTGGCCAGGTACACCGGCGTTTCAACGCTGTGAACCTGGGCCAGCAAGCCCTCCACCACCGCCAGGTCCAGGCCGATGATCGCGGTCATTCCGTAGCCCTGTGGATACGCCTGCTGCATCAACTCACCGCGCAGGCTGACCAGATGCAGCGCATCGCTGAACGCCAGGGCACCGGCGACCACCGCGGCCGGGTAGGCACCGATGGAAAGCCCGGCGACGTAATCGGTCGGCAATGACAACTGCCGTGCAGCCGCCACACCGACGATCAACAGGCAGAGCTGCACCGCCCTTGTCGATTGCAGCGCTTGGGCAGAGTCCAGCAGCCGTACGTCTTCGCCCAACACATCGCTGGCTTCGCTCAGGGTTTCCCGAGGCAAACCCTTGAGCATGCCCGGCCGCTGCGCCCCCTGGCCCGGGAACACCAGCAAGCTGCTCACGCTGCCTGCTCCTGCGGGTTCCATGGGTCGATCACCAAGCGGGCTCCCGTTGCATTCTTGAGCAGAACCCGAGTGGAAGAACCCGCCCATTCACGCAAGGCGACCGCACCAAACGAGGTCTGCAACTGCATGTCCACCACACACGGAGTCGCATCGAGCAATGCCACCAGCTCCCGAGCCTGATCACGCGCCAGAGGGTGTGGCGTGCGCAGAATAAGATCCAGATCGCTGGCCTCATGGAGGGCCGCAAAGCCGCTGGCCAACTCGAACCCGGCACTGCCGCTGACGCCCCAGACCCAACCACAGGCATCGAGTACGGGGCGCAATTGAGCCAAGGCCTCAAGCGCCGGCAGGTCACGGTGGCTATCGACATGACACAGCTCTTCCGGGCTGACACGACGGCTGATCGCCGACATCGCCATCGACGTCCCATAACGCTGCTCACGCAAACGACCCCGCACGCCAACCGCAATCCGATCCGCCGTCGACAGCGCACGGCGCACCACCACGGGCTGACCGGCGCAGATGGACTCAACCACCCAGGCAGGCGCATCCACCGGCAGCGGCTGCGGGGTCATGCCCCACAGCAGGTCGTGGGCCAGGAACCCGCTCACCACTGCTCCCTCAGCAATTGGCGGACCTTGCTCGAGGCCGCACGATGGGCCGCGCCGAGGCGACCGCTGAGATCCGTGCCATTGCGCGCAACATCATCAATCGCCTGGGCCAGGCACTCGCTCACCCGCGCCAGATCCGCCGCGGTGGGCTGTTCGATCTGCTGCACCGCCAGGGTTTCCCAGAGCAGGCCGAGGCTGGCATAGCTGTCGATGTCGTAGGCCATCGGCGGCACGCTGGCGGCCAGGGTTTCCAGCTCTTCGACACTGCGCAAGGTCACCCGCGCCGCCGAGGCCTTGCCCATGGCGTGCACCATCACGCCCGGATCGCGCAGGGCAATCAGCCGGTTGGCCTGATAGCCATGGGCGAGAAAGGCACCAGACATGGCCTTGCCCACCAGCAGACCGATGACGGCATGCCCGGCCAAACGGGCGCGGGCATAACTGTCCGCCGCACCGGCCAAGGCCTGATGAATGCCGAGTGCCTCTTCACGGCGACCATAGGCCTGGCTCGGCACGTCGACGATGGCGATCAAGGCGCGCTTTTGCGGTTTGTCCTGATCGGCGGCGATGACTTCGTCCACCGCCTTGGCCAGGCCCCAGCCTTCGAGCAGACCGACTTCACCGTTGCGGGCGCGAACGAATCGGTTGTCCGGATCGGCCACCACGGCGATAAACCGCACGGGTTGATCACCTAGAAGTCCATCCGCCACTTTCAGCGAGGCCGGCAAACCAACCACTGGCCGGGCATCGGCAGCCAAGGCGTTGAACCAGTTCAAGCCTCTGAGGGAATAGACACTCATGGGCGCTCTCCTTGATACAGGTCGCGAACCGTGGCCGGCTCGATTTGCGGTTCGGCATCCAGACGCGCCAGCCGTTGCAGAAACAGCTCGGCCTGGGTGCTGCGTTGTTGAGCGGGCAAACCCTGCTTTAGCAGTTCGCCGACCTGCTGGCGAATCTGCGCCACGTCGTCATCGGCGTAGCGATCCACCAGCCCCGTGGCAAAACGTTGCTCGCCGCCGGTGAGGCTCCAGATGAAGGGGCGATCCCGCGAGTCGTATTCCTCGAGCCCCGCCTCCTGTTCGATCACCTGTGGGCCGTTCAGCCCGAGTCGCGCTTCCTGGGTCACCAGCAGATAGCTGCACAGCCCGGCGGCAATCGACATGCCGCCGAAGCAACCCACGCTGCCGGCTACTACACCAACCACTGGCTGGTACTGGCGCAAATCGACAATCGCCGCATGAATATCGGCAATCGCAGCCAATCCGAGGTTGGCTTCCTGTAAACGCACGCCACCGGTTTCCAGCAGCAACACGGCGCGGGTCGGGATGCCCTTGCGGTTATCCTCGGCGGCCAGCTCCAGAGCGCCGGCGATTTTTGCCCCGCCGACTTCGCCGAGGCTGCCGCCCTGGAAGGCCCCTTCGATGGCCGCGATCACCACCGGCAAACCTTCCAGAGTACCTTTGGCGATGACCACGCCGTCATCGGCCTGTGGCACCACGCCCTGGCGCGACAGCCATGGCGACATGACCCGCTGGAACGGGTCGAGCAATTCGCGAAAGGTGCCGGCATCGAGCAAGGCTTTGGCCCGTTGCCGCGCGCCCAGCTCAACAAAACTGTGCTTGTGCAGAAGTGCTGTGCTGTCAGTCATGGCCGATCTCCTCGAAGCCCTGCTCCAGGCGCAGGCGGACCACGCCTGGGGTGGCACCGAAATCGTGGATATCGATGTCCATCGCAGGCATGGTCTGACCGTCGAACATCCGTGCGAACAGGTGCTGCCAGCGTTGTTCGCTGCCATTGACCGAGGTCTGCACGGTGATGGTCAGCTTGCCGGCCTGACCCGGTTCGATCAGCACTTCCAGATCGCCCGAGCCGACACACCCCACCAGGGTGCGACCGCGTGGCGGCTGCCCGGCGGGAAATTCAAAGGATAAGGTTTCCATCAAAAAGCTTCCCTTTATGAATGGCAGTGGATGATGCCGTCGCCGGACTCGATACGATCGATGAACAGGCAGGCTGCGAGCAGGTCGGCAGCACCACCGGGCGAGGCATTCAATGCGATTAATTGTTGGTCCAGCTCATGCAGCCGACGACGCCCGGCGAGGCTGGCACTGCCACCCGCATCGAGCACGGCCTGGGCGCCCAGCTGCATGGCGTGCAGGCCCTCTTCCCCGGCGCGGTACAGCACGCAGGTGTCAGCCAGGTTGGTCATGATTGCCAGCAGCGCATCGAGCCGGGCGTTCTGTTCGCCATGGCCGGCCGCGCGGCTGCACTTGAGTTGCGGCAGTGCGCGTTGAGTTATCGCCGGGAAACCGAGCTGCGCTTCTTCACGGGCACCACGCGCTCCGTAACGTTGAGCGACTTGGGCACCGTGGCTAAGCGGACGCGGTGCGTAACGATCATCGAGCAGGGCCAGGCGTGCGGCTCGCAAGGCGACAGAGCCGGCGGCAGTGGATAGCGGCTCAAGCGCAACCGCGGCAACCAGCAGGCCCAATGCCCAGATCGCCCCACGATGGGTATTCACGCCGTGGGTGGTGGCGAGCATCGCCTGTTCGCCTTCCCGCCCGATCAGGCCAATGGCTTCGCGCAGCGGCAAGCCGACCTCGCCAATTTCAATAGCGGCTTCAGCCATTTCCTTGAACGCCGGCCACAAGGCCAGCGCCGAGGCGTGCATCAGCCCCAGGTGCAGATCGGTATGGGCACCGTTGCCGCGACGGTCGACCAGCGCTGGTTTGGGCGACAGGTCCGCCTCGTCGATCAGCGCGTCCACCGCAAGGTCCGCCAGGCGCTCGGCCAGACTCAGGGTTTTCGCTTGCAGGTTGAGTGCGTGCATTACCAGCTCCTGAACTTGGCGGGCGGGTTGTAGAGGCCACCGGACCACTCCACCAGGTCCGCCACGCTTTTCGCGGCAAGCAACTCGCGGGTGGCGTCGGTGCGGCGGATGCCGAGGTCTTCGGGCAAGGCGATCAAGCCTTCGCGGCGCATGCGCACGGTATCTTTTGGGTTGTGGCGCAGGCCGATGGCGGTCACCCCGGCAACCGCAGCGATCATGGCCCGGCGCTCTTCCAGCGAACGGGCCTTGTACAGGTAGGCGATGCCTTCCTCGGTCAGCAGGTGGGTGACGTCGTCGCCGTAGATCATGATCGGCGCCAGCGGCATGCCGCTTTTCTTCGCCACCTCCACCGCGTCAAGGGTTTCGACGAAGGTCGGTTTGCCGCCCTCCTGGAAGGTCTCGACCATTTGCACCACCAGTTTCTTGCCGCGTTCGAGCATCGGCTCGGCCGCGTCGGCGTGGCGCATGTCGAGCCAGGCTGGCGTGCCGTGGCGGCGACCGCGCGGGTCGTGGCCCATGTTCGGCGCGCCACCAAAACCGGCCAGGCGACCGCGGGTCACGGTTGAAGAATGGCCATCGCCGTCGACTTGCAGGGTCGCGCCGATGAACAGGTCCACCGCGTATTGCCCGGCCAGTTGGCTGAACATCCGGTTGGAGCGCAGGGAGCCATCGCGCCCGGTGAAGAACACGTCCGGCCGGGCGGCGATGTAGTTTTCCATGCCCAGTTCGGTGCCGAAGCAATGCACGCTTTCGACCCAGCCGCTTTCAATTGCCGGGATCAAAGTCGGGTGCGGATTGAGCGTCCAGTTGCGGCAGATCTTGCCCTTGAGGCCGAGGGATTCACCGTAGGTTGGCAGGATCAGCTCGATGGCGGCGGTGTTGAAACCGATGCCGTGGTTGAGCGACTGCACGTTGTGTTTTTCATAGATCCCGCGAATCGCCATCATCGCCATCAGCACATGCACCGGATTGATGTGCCGGGGGTCACGAGTGAACAGCGGCTCGATGTAGAACGGCTTGTCCGCCACCACCACGAAGTCGACCCAGGAAGCGGGAATGTCGACCCGCGGCAAGTCGCTGACATCGTCCACCAACTGGTTGACCTGGACGATGACGATGCCGTCGCTGAAGGCGGCCGGCTCGATCAGCGCCGGGGTGTCTTCGGTGCTGGGCCCGGTATAGATGTTGCCGGCGCGGTCGGCCATGAAACCGGCGCTGAGCACCACGTTGGGAATCAGGTCGACCACCAGTCGCGCATAGAGCTCGATGTAAGTGTGGATCGCGCCGATTTCCAGCAGGCCGTCTTCCAGCAACTGGCTGATGCGCAGGCTCTGAGTGCCGGCGAAGGAGAAATCGAGCTTGCGGGCGATGCCGCGTTCGAACAGGTCCAGGTGCTCGGAGCGACCGACGCTGGGCATGATCATGTGCAGGTCATGCAGCTTCGCGGGGTCGGCCTTGGCCAGGGAACGGGAAAGAAAATCCGCCTGCTTCTGGTTGTTGCCCTCCAGCACCACACGATCACCGGGCACTATCAACGCCTCCAGCGCCGCCACGATCTTGTCGGTGGGCAACACCACACCGTCAGCCAGGTCTCGCACCTGCGCAAGACGCCGCTGCTTCTCGCTGCGCCGCCGCGTCCATCGCGAGTCGGGGGAAATTGTTGTTGTCATGACCACTCCACGGGTTCGCTGTCGTGGGGGTCACAGTAGGAGCGTTGGGTGGGGGCATCAATCAAGCAGAGTGGTGGATTGTTACGCTCAGGTTAATGAACCGGAAAAGTTGCGTTGTCAGGGCTGACGCCTTCGCGGGCAAGTCGAATCGTCGCACCGCCGCTCCTCAGTGTCCGTGTATTGCCCATCATCTGCGGCAACCACAATACCTGTGGGAGCGGGCTTGCCCGCGGTGGGGTCAGGAAAGTTTCCAAAGCGTTGAGCCATGGGTCATCACGGTTCGCCCATCTGCTCCTGCACCCGAATCAAAAGCTGCGCAGTACTTTCCAGCAACTGCGCCAGCAAAGAAGTAGTTTGTGCATCTTTCAGTCGAGCGATTGCCGAACGCATCAAGCCGTCGCATTCCTTGCGTTCCGGCGGCTCGACCTTCAACCCACCGCTACGTACCAGATTCTCCAGATTCTCGCTGCTGCCCATCCTTGGACTCCACAGGGTTCTCACCCATCAGATTGATCTTGTCCTGCTGCGCTACCCGCACGACGAAGCTGTTTTCAGCCTTTATTTTTGCGGCCCAGTCTTCGGGGGTGTAGAGCGTCGGATTGAGGGTGCGGCCCAGTTGCTCTTCCAGAGGCAAGAGCCGTTCCATCACTTCACTGTAGTGCAGCCCCTCCCCGATCAGCATCAGATCAATGTCACTGGATGCGTTGGCCTGATCCTTGGCGATCGACCCGTAGATAAACGCCCAGACGAGTTGATCAGCGAAGGGCTGTAGTGCGTCGCGCAGGGGCTGTGCGATACCGAAGGTTTTGCGCGTGATGCCCAGAAGTTCGGCATAGATCGGGCATTCGGGATTGGCTTGATAGTGAGTCTGGTTGCCCTGGCGGGACATCGTCAGTATGCCCGCCCGTTGCAGGCGATCCAGTTCGCGCATGAGGCTGCCTTTGCCCACTTGAGCCCAGCGCGCGATCTCGTTGGCGTAGAAGCTTCGGTCGGGTTTGCCGAACAGCAGGCCCAGCACTTTTTGCTGGGTGGTCGTGAACAAGGCTTCGCAGAGGGAAAGGTTTTGCACAGTGACAACCAATAAGTCCCAAAAAGGGAACGATAGGTCCCTTTTTGGGAATCTTCAACTTGTGAACGTCTTCGCCAGCCGATCGGGTTTTGTGTTTAAACATTTGTCCGCGGATGGGGTGGAAGGCTACAACGCCAGACATCGCTGCCTACAGCAATGCCGGAACCCGCTGACTGGTGCGCTTTTGCGTTGATCTTTATTGTTTGAGTGTCGCTGCCAATTCAGCGGCCGGGTTTGGAACCCCGAGGTGTAGACGACGCAAAAGCGCCTTTCATAACGTATGCTTGCGCACCTTGAATGTGTGCACTCCGTTATGGCGGCTGTGCGCGGGAGACCTTCGGGTCTGCCGGGTTTTGTCCGTTTACCCCGGGTTCCAACCTGCGTACAGCTGCCACCCTTCGATTGGAACCCAAGGGAGCAGCTAAAACTCGTAAGACGGAGATTCACTATGTTCAAAGTTACTCCCAATCCCCCAGACACAGATCCCCAAGCGAGGCCGCCTTCGCGAGCAAGCCCGCTCCCACATTGGTTTGCGGCGAACACAAAACCCTGTGGGAGCGGGCTTGCTCGCGAAGGGGCCCTTCAGACGAGCCCGGCACTCACCAACAACTCTTCCAGCGCCAGCAGATCCGGCACCTTGGCCACTTGATCCGCTACCTGTACCGCCGCTTGCTCCAGCGAACACAGCGGCACATCCACATAGCTCAGCTGACTATCGAGCTTGTACGAGCGCGGAATCCCCTGCACCAGCAGCGCGATGAATTTCAGTTCGGGGCGACCGCCGAGCGCATTGAGAATGACGATTCGCGCGCGTTCGCCGATGACGATTTTCTGCCCGCATGCGGACTCGAAGCTGAGCAGCGGAATCTGCCGGTCCCGCCAGGCGACCCGTCCCAGGTACCAGGGCGGTGAGTCCAGGTTGAAGGCCGCGGGCTGGTAGTCGATCAGCTCCGCCACCGCGACGTTGGGCAGGATCAGGTTGCGGTCGGCCAGGGGCAGCAGCAGGCCGGTGAGCTGGCTTTCGCGCGAGTCGTGGCGACGCTCATGCATGGGTCTTGCTCCACAGGGCGATGCTTTCGAGCAGTACCGATTCCTGGTACGGCTTGCCAAGGTAGTCGTTGACGCCGATGGCCATGGCCCGGTCGCGGTGTTTCTGGCCGGTGCGGGAGGTGATCATAATGATCGGCAGGTGCCGCAGGCGCTCATCGTTGCGCACTTGGGTCGCAACTTCGAAGCCATCCATGCGCGGCATTTCGATGTCCAGCAGCATCAGGTCCGGGCTGTGCTCTTCGAGCAGCAGCATGGCGTCGACCCCGTCCTTGGCGGTCAGCACGTTCATGCCGTGACGTTCGAGCAAACGGCTGGTGACCTTGCGCACGGTGACCGAGTCATCGACCACCATCACCAGCAACGGCCGCTGCGGCTCGACCTCGACTTCGTGGCTCGCCGGACGCTGCGGCGCACGCGCTTGCATGGCGCGAACCGGCGCCAGCAGGTCCAGGATCAGCACCACCCGACCATCCCCCAGAATCGTCGCTCCGGATACCCCTTGCACCGCCGCAAACTGCGGGCCGAGGCTTTTCACCACGATCTCGCGCGTGCCCGCCATGGCATCCACCTGCACCGCAATGTGCCGCTCGTTGCACTGCACCAGCAACACCGGCAGCGGCAGGCTCTGGCCCGACAGCCGTGGGCGTGGGCTGGTTTTCAGCAACTCGCCCAGGTAACACAATTCATAGCGCTGCCCGGCGTATTCATAGGTCGGCGGATCCAGTCGAAAATGCCCTTCGAGTTCGTTGGGCAACACGCGCACGATGCCGTCGATGGTGTTCAGCGGAATCGCGTATTGATCCTCCGCGCATTGCACCATCAAGGCCCGGTTGACCGACACGGTGAACGGCAGGCGAATGCGAAAATGCACGCCCTGCCCCGGCACGGAGTCGATGCTCATGGTGCCGCCCAGTTGCCGCACTTCTTCGTGCACCACGTCCATGCCGACCCCTCGCCCGGAGATCTGGGTGATTTTCTCGGCCGTGGAAAACCCCGGCTGGAGGATGAATTGCAGCACGTCGTGGTCGCTGATGACGCTGTCCGGGGCGAGCAGGCCGCGCTTGATCGCCTTGCGCCGTACCGCCTCCAGGGGCACGCCGGCGCCGTCGTCGCGAATATCGAAAATGATGTCGCCACCCTCGCGCAACAGATCCAAAGTGATCCGCCCTTGCGCCGGTTTGCCCGCCGCAACCCGCACGTCGGCGGGCTCCAGGCCATGGTCGACGGCGTTGCGCAGCATATGCTCCAGCGGCGCCGCCATGCGTTCGAGCACATTGCGATCCATTTCGCCTTCGGCGTTGCCGACGATGAACTCGACGTCCTTGCCCAGCTCACCGGCCACCTGGCGGACAATGCGCTTGAGGCGCGGCAGCATGCGCTCGAACGGCACCATGCGCGTGCGCATCAGGCCTTCCTGCAATTCGGTGTTGATGCGCCCCTGCTGCTGCAACAGGTTTTCCGCGTCCTGGTTGCGCCGGTCGAGGGTTTCCTTGAGGTCGAGCAAATCGGAGGCGGATTCGAACAGGGCGCGCGACAGTTGCTGCAATTGCGAGTGGCGGTCCATTTCCAGCGGATCGAACTCTTCATAACCCAGGCGCTCGGCCTCGACCTGCTGACGGCTGAGGATCCGGCCCTGGGTTTCGGTATCGAGCCGGCGCAACTGGTCGCGCATGCGCTCGATGGTGGTTTCCATCTCGTTGAGCGCCACCTGCGCGTCGTTCACCTGTTGTTCGATGCGACCACGAAAGATCGAGGTTTCAGCAGCCAGGTTGACCAGGTCATCGAGCAGCTCCGCCGAGACCTTGACCATGTCCGCCCCGGCATCGGGTTGCAGCTGTGGTGGCTCGGCTTTCGCCGCCACGGTGAGCGGTGCCGGGGTTTCAGCCAGTACCGGGTGACTGAAGTTCTGGATCGCGTCGATCAACCGGTCGGCCGGCGGCAAAGACTCGCCGGCGCACGCCGCGTCGAGCATCTGGGCCAGGCGGTCATGGCTGCGCTGCAGCAGCTCGAACAACGCCGGCGTGGGTTGCAGCACGCCAGTGGACAGGCCTTCGTAGAGATACTCCAGCTCATGGGCCAGGTCGCCGATCGGGGCGATTTCCACCATGCGCGCACCACCCTTGAGGGTGTGCAGGTCGCGCAGCAGGGTTTCCATTTCCTGGCGGTTCGACGGCTCGGCCTGCCAGCGCAGCAGCGCCGCGCCGGAGCTTTCGATGATGTCGAAGCCTTCTTCAAGGAAGATGTCCAGCAACTCGCCGTCATGGTGGGTCGAGTCGTTGCCGGTCGCCGCTTCGAGCACCTCGGCGTTGCTCGCGTGACCTTGCCTGAAGGCGCGAATCGCTTCGATCAGGTCCTCGGGATCGCCCAGGGCTTGATGGTCTTGCAGTTGCTCAAGCAACTGGGCCAGGCGGTCATGGCTCTGTTGCAGCAGCTGCGCCAGCGCTTCGCTGTGGCTGTAACGGCGATCCACCAGTCCCTCATAGAGGCTTTCCAGTTCATGGGCCAGGTCGCCGACCGGCTCGACCTCAGCCATACGCGCGCCACCCTTGAGGGTGTGCAGATCGCGCTGCAACGACGACAGGGGCGCGGCGTTATGCGGGTCATTGAGCCAGCGCTGCAGGGAATGGTTGGCGCTTTCGAGGATATCCTCGGCTTCCTCGAGGAAGATCGAGACGATGTCGTTGTCCAGTTCGGCGGCGCGCCCCCCTGTAGGAGCTGGCTTGCCAGCGATGGACGTCAACAATGACGCGTTGTCATTGGATGACCGCGGCGCCTGTGAGTCCATCGCGAGCACGCTCGTTCCCACAGGGGGGGGTAGCGTGCGCTCAAGTTCAGCGGTGGCGTCGCCCAGCTCGCGGATGCTCAAGGTGCGACTGCCGTCACTGCGAATCAGGCCCATGGCGGATGGATCGAGGCTCTGGTCGAGCAAGCCGTGCAAGGCCCGAACCCGCTCCGGACGCGGGCTGACTTCCTGGCCGGCCGCCAACTCATCGAGCATGTTGATCAGCGCTTCGTGGGCACCCTGTGCCTCATGGAAAAACGCTTCGCTGACTGCCAGGCTGCTCTCTTCCACCGCGCCGTAGAGATCGAGCAAGGCTTCGCAGAGTTCATCCACCGGGTGCAGGTCGGCCAGGTGCGCACCTTCGCCGAGGGTGGTTAATTCGTCCAGCAGTGCACTGAGTTCCTGGCGCTCGCCCGGGTGCTGCTGCCAACGCCGCAACAGGCTTTCGGCGTCCAGCAGGATGTCCATGCCCTGGGCCAGGAAGTTGTTGATCAGCTGCGGGTCGCGCTTTATCCGCAGGCCACTGCTGGGCGTGTTCGAGAGGGTTTGCAGGCGCTCGGCGAGCAGCGCCCTGGCACGCTCGATCAAGGCCCGCGCACCGGGAATTTCTGCCACCGGATCGCTCTTGAGCTGGCGCAAGCCAAGCCGGAACAAACCTTCGGCCTCCAGCAGCACTTCGACTTCGTCCAGATCGAGCGCGATCAGGTGAGCCTTGTACTCCCGGGCCAGTTGGTCCAGCGGCGTCGCCAGCTCGGCAATCGGCAGGACCCCGGCCACCGACGCACTGCCCTTGAGCGTGTGCAAGGCGCGCTGCAGTTCATCGCTGGCCTGCAGCGGGAGGTGTTCGGCGGCCTGGTCGAGAAAGCGGTTGAGGCTACCCAGATGGGTCTCGGCTTCCTTGCGGAAGATTTCCAGCAACAGCGGGTCGAGGGCCGCGACGTCCTGGGTGTCCTCGTCCACTGCCGTGGCTGCGCCCTTGGCCAGGGCATGGGCACGGGCCGCCAGCTGGTCGACATCGTCACGCTGGCGCTGGGCATCGGCGGCATATTCGGCCATCAGTTGCGGGAGCAGATCGAGCACTTCGCCGAGCAACTGCTGCACGCTGGCGCCAGGCGTCACGCTCTGTTCGAGGATGCGGTTGAGCAGGTTTTCCATGGCCCAGGCCAGTTCGCCCAGTACCAGGGCGCGCACCATCCGGCCGCTGCCCTTGAGGGTATGGAAAGCGCGGCGCAGTTCACTCAGGGCCGAGCGGTTGGCGGGATTGCCCGACCAGCGTGGCAAATACTCACGAAGGATCTCCAGTACTTCCTCGGTTTCTTCGATGAACACTTCGCGCAATTCCTCGTCCACCGGCGCTTCGCCTGACGGCGGCGGCAGCAGGCTGCCCGGCGTGTCGAGGGCGGGCGGGTTCAGGGCCGAGACCGGGTTGGCCAGCACATCGGCCAGGCTCTGGGCGATGGCCGGGGCATCCCGTTCCTGCTGTTGCTGTGCTTCGCCGGAGCTCAAGACATCCGCCAGCACCGGCACCTGTTGTTCGCTGGGGAAAACCCCGAGTGCAGCCAGGCTTCGCTGCGCCACGTCGAGCAATTGTTCACCGGGCGCCAGGGGGTCGTCGCTGAGGCGCTCAAGGTAATACTCGATGCTGGTGATAGCGTCGGCCAGGCTGTCCAGCGCCTGCCAGCCGGGCTGGCCCGGTTCGAGCAGCAGGTGCTCGCGGATAAAATGATTGCAGGTTTCGATCAGGCTCGCCGCCCGGCTCAACGGAATCATCGCCAGGGCACCGCGCACTTGGGTGAGCAAGGCCGGCAGTGCCTGCAGGTGCTGTCGGTCCCAATCGGCATCGATGTAGTCGACGATCATGTCCTTGGCCTGCTGCAGGCAGATGCGCGCTTCCTTGATGACGATCTGGTGGATCTGCGTCAGGTCGGTGGTGGGCAGGCGGCTGTCTTCCTGGCTTTCCGGCTCCACGGTGCCGACCATGCCGGCCAGGGTCGCTTCGACGTAAAGCAAGGCCCCGGCCACGTCCATGAGGATCGCGTCATCGGGTGCGCGCTGTCCCTGGGTCAGGCTCAGCACCACGGCCAGTTGATCGATGATGACCTTGCGTGGCTGGCCAAAACCCAGCACCGCCAGGGTGTCGGCGATCTGCCGCAGGGGCGCCAGCAGGCTGTCGAGGTCCGAGGCGTGTTGGCGGTCGCTGCGCACGAACAGGTCGAGGTGCTCCTTGACCCGCACCAGCTCTTCGCACAAGGCCGCCAATACCGAGCGCATGGCGTCACGGTCGGGCCCGGCCAGCCGTGCGCGTTCTTCGTCGACCATCGCGCTGTCAGGCAATGCATCATCCAGTGCGTAGCGATCTTTCATGGTCAGCATCTGCCCGGTGGGATGTTCGGCCTTGGCAATATAGAACAGCAAACTCTTGAGCAACTCGGTTGGCGGCGGCTGATTGATGCCCTGCATGCCCTGTTCGAGCAGACGCTTGAGCTCCTTGTCAGCCTCCTTGAACAGGCTGCGCAAGGCCGGGCTGTTGCCGATGGCACCGGCGCGCATGCCTTCGACCAGCGCCGAAGCGACCTGCCACAGCGGGCTCAGGGGCGCTGAACCGCACACGTTTTCCAGACGGCTGAAGACCTTGGCCAGGTACTCAAGGTGAGTGTCGTCGTCCTGTTCACGCAGCAAACCGACCAGGGCCATCTGCAACATCTGCCGCAACTTGCGCAGCACATTCGGCAATTCCGCCGGCTCCAGCCGCGCCAGGGACGCTTCGTCCAGGGGCGCCAGGCCGAGCAACTGCGGGCTGAACAGGCTGGTTTCCGACAACAGGCTTTCGCCCCGGGCGCTGCGCAGGTCGTTGATCAGCGGCAAGACCACCAAGGGCAAATCGCGGCGGGCGCCTTGCACGCGATCGAGGTAGATCGGCAATTGCCCCAGCGCTTGCAGCATGAGGTGCAACGCTTCGTCGCGATGATGAACGCGATTGTGTTGCAAGGCGGTGACCAGTTGCTCCATTTCTTCGGCAAGCAAGGCCGCGCCGTAGAACTCGACCATCTGCAGGCTGCCGTGAACCTGATGGATGCACGCCAGGCATTCGCTCAGGGCGTGCGTCGCCTGCGGGTCATCAAGCTGGGTTTCGATCGCGTGATGAGCCTGCTTCAGCGTTTCGGCAATTTCGCCTTTGACCCATTCGAGGGCCACATAGTCGTGCCGATCACCCATAACCACTCCAATCCCCACTTCAATCAAGATAGCCATGCCCGGGGGCGGTTCAAGCTTTGTCCGTTACCTGCGCCTTGGTGGCCGGCAAGGTGAACCCGGACACCGACCGCCGCAACTGGCTGGCCATTTTTGCCAGGTTGCCAATGCTCTCGGCGGTGGCGGTAGAGCCGGACGAGGTCTGCGTGGTGATCTGTTGGATCACGTTCATGGTCAGGGAAATCTGACCGGCCGACGACGTCTGTTGTTGCGCGGCGTTGGAAATGCTCTGGATCAGCGCCGCCAGGGTCTTGGACACCCCTTCGATTTCTTCCAGGGCCACACCGGCATCCTGCGCCAGACGCGCGCCGCGCACCACTTCGGTGGTGGTCTGCTCCATGGAAATGACCGCTTCGTTGGTGTCGGCCTGGATCGCCCGCACCAGGGTCTCGATCTGCCGTGTTGCGGCGGACGAACGTTCCGCCAGGCGCTGCACCTCGTCGGCGACCACCGCAAAACCACGTCCGGCATCACCGGCCATGGACGCCTGGATTGCCGCGTTGAGGGCCAGAATGTTGGTCTGGTCGGCAATGTCGTCGATCAGGCTGACAATATCGCCAATTTCCTGGGAAGACTCGCCAAGGCGTTTGATTCGCTTGGCGGTGTCCTGGATCTGTTCGCGGATGTTGTCCATGCCGTGGATGGTGTTGTGCACCACCTCGTTGCCCTTGTTGGCGATTTCCACCGAACGCTCGGCCACCGCCGAAGACTCGGCGGCGTTGGCCGACACCTGGTCGATGGACTCGGCCATGTCGTTGATCGCGGTGGAGGCTTCGGAAATCTGTTGGGCCTGGTGTTCCGAGGCCTGTGCCAGGTGCATCGCGGTGGCCTGGGTTTCCTGCACGGCGGCGGCGACCTGCCCGGCTGTGAGGTTGATCGTGGCCACCAGGTCGCGCAGTTGGTCCACGGAATAGTTGATCGAGTCGGCAATGGTCCCGGTGAAGTCCTCGGTGACCGTGGCGGTCACGGTCAGGTCGCCGTCGGCCAGGTCTTCGATTTCATCGAGCAGACGCAGGATCGCGTTCTGGTTGCGTTCGTTCTTCTCGGCGGTTTCGCGCAGTTGGCGATTGGTTTCACGCACCATCACCAGGCCGATGAGGATGATCGACATCAACGCTGCCAGGCCCAGGACATAACCGCCGATGGTGTCGGTGTCACGTCCCCCGGCGAGGTTTTCGAAACCGCTGGCCAGGTGGGACGCTTCGTCGAGCAGGGTTTGCGAGAGACTGAAGATATTGGTCGCCGATTCACGGACCTTGAACAGCTCCGGTGAGGTTTCGAGGATTTCGTCCACGGAGCCCGATACGAATTCGAACAGCTCGGAAATCTCGATCAGCCGCGCACGCGCGTCTCGGTCCTCGACCTGGCTGACCCGCAGCGCTGCGTTGCCCTGGAGCATGCCGTTGAGCACCTGGCCGAAACGCGCCGCATCACGGCCGAACGCATCGGCGGCCTGCTGGGAGTTTTCGTCGCCGGACAAGACGGTATTAACCGCGCCTAAAATACGTTCGGCCAACAGGGATTGACGCTGGGCCATCGCCACCTGGGCCGCCGGGGCGCCCCGTTGCAGCAGGGTTTCGACGACTTTTTCGTATTCAACCTGCAACTGCGGCACGGTTTCGGCGAGGGTCGCGGCGACCTGATGCAGCGACAACACCGTCTGCTCGCTGGACAGGATGGCGTCGGTGTTTTTCAGCAGGCGTTCCCAGTCCAGCTGCACGGCGCGCATTTCCGGGCGCACGCTGGCCGGTGCCGGTGGCAAGCCGGTAGCGGGGTCGCCTTTCTTCAGATAACTCCAGCGCCGGGCAAAATCGTTGCGCGCATCGCTGAGCAACTTGAACGCCGCGGCCTTGCCGGCAGCGGCTTCGGTGGCATTCTTGGCAATCCGTTGGGACAGCACGCGCAGCTCACCGGCGTGGCCGATGTACTGTTTGTCGTAAGTAGCCTGGGTGTTGAGGTACGCGAAGTTGGCGAACAACAACATGATGAAGATGATCAGGGCGATGAACAGCGCGATGATCTGCGATCGACTGCGCGACCCTTCCATTGGCTTGCCTGCTTTTGCTTTTGTCATCGGTCTTCGCCTGTTAACCCACTTCTGGGCCTACCAGAATCCCCTGTGGGCGCGGGCTTGCTCGCGAAAGCGGTGTGTCATCCAGGATTAAATTCGACTGGTATGATGCCTTCGCGAGCAAGCCCGCTCCCACATTAGATCGGTGTCGTTCCTGTTAAACGGCTACGTTCATGAATCCCTGCGACCGCGCCAGCGCAAACAGGCTGAACACTTGCCAGGTCTGTTCACGCTGAAACCGGCCCGTGATGAACGGTGAAATCGGGCTGTTCAACGTGTCTGCCGGCTCCAGGCTGTCCCGGGCAAAGTGCTGCAAGCCAAAGACCTCATCGACCAACAACCCGGCAAACACTTCGTCATGTTCCACCACCAACACGCGCCGCTGCTTGCGCGCCGCCGAAACCTCGTGGCCGAAGAAACCTGCCAGGTCCATGATCGGCAACAGGCGCCCGCGCAGATTGGCCACGCCCTTCACCCACGGCTTGACCCCCGGCACCAGGGTAAACCGCGGCTCGTGCAACACTTCACCGACCTCGCCCATGGGCGCGACGTACCAGCGTTCGCCCAGGCGAAAACCGATGCCGCTCCAGCTGTCCTGCCGGGTCGGCTGGGACGGCAGGTCCGCCGCCAGCAAGCGACAGCGCCGGTCGATCTGCAGCAGCAGCTCGAAGGCGGTCAATGATTCGTTCATGGCCGCAGGATCAACCGGCCAGCACGTTGTTCAGGGTCTTGATCAGGGTGTCTTCGTCGACCGGCTTGGTCAGGTAGTCCCTGGCGCCCTGGCGAGTGCCCCAGACCTTGTCGGTTTCCTGATCCTTGGTGGTGATGATGATCACCGGGATGTGCCCGGTGTCCGGGTCTTTGGTCAACTGGCGGGTCGCCTGGAAACCGTTGAGGCCGGGCATGACGATGTCCATCAGCACCGCGTCGGGTTTTTCCTGGCGGGCCAGGGCCACGCCGTCTGCGCCGTTTTCGGCTTTCAATACTTCATGACCGTGCTTTTCCAGCATGCCGGTCAGTTTGTACATTTCAGTCGGCGAATCATCGACGATCAGGATACGTGCCATGGTCTTCCCCATTCTTGTCGGCGCAGGGCCCAATGGCCGAGCGTCTCTGTAGGTGTCTTACTGCGGCAAAACAGCGGCAAAGCCCGGGACATGGGCCTGGATCGCGTTCAGCAGTTCTTCCTTGCTGAAAGGTTTGGTCAGGAACTGGTCGGAGCCGACGATGCGCCCCTTGGCCTTGTCGAACAGCCCGTCCTTGGACGACAGCATAATCACTGGCGTGGACTTGAAGGCACTGTTGTTCTTGATTAAAGCGCAGGTCTGATAGCCATCCAGGCGCGGCATCATGATGTCGACGAAGATGATCCCGGGGTGGTGATCGGCGATCTTGGCCAGGGCATCGAACCCGTCGATGGCCGTGATGACCTCACAACCCACGTTCTTGAGCAGTGTTTCGGCGGTGCGGCGAATCGTCTTCGAATCGTCGATCACCATGACCTTCAAGGCGCTGGGTTGCTGTTCCATAGTGGCTCCACCGTCGCCTTTACGAATCTATTTGTCCCTATGCGGGCCGTCGAGCCCTCGAAACCCTTGATGTTCAAGGCCCGGCACGACATGGCAGCCTTTTTAGCACAGTCTCCAAATCCAATCTATCGGCCGGCCCTGGCAGTGGTTTTTCCTTGACCGGGAACACACTCAGCGCCACTCTGACGCCACTTTTATACGCTGATCCTCTGTAGGAGCGAGCTCGCTCGCGATGGTCGTCAACGATAATGCTGACCGCCTGACACCCCGAGGCGCTCTCAGGTTTTTCGCGAGCAAGCTCGCTCCTACAGAGATCGACATCAGCCCCACATCTTGAGGAAACACCCATGAGCGTTCGTGTCGGGATTGTCATGGATCCTATCGCCAGCATCTCCTATAAAAAGGATAGCTCGCTGGCCATGCTGCTGGCCGCACAGAAGCGCGGCTGGGAACTGTTCTACATGGAGCAGCGCGACCTGTACCAGGCCGAAGGTCAGGCGCGGGCGCGGATGCGTCCGCTGAAAGTGTTCGCCAACCCGGAAAAATGGTTCGAGCTGGAAGCCGAGCAGGACGCCCTGCTGAGCGACCTGGACGTGATCCTGATGCGCAAGGATCCGCCCTTCGACATGGAATTCGTCTATTCCACCTATCTGCTGGAACAGGCCGAAAGCGCTGGCGTGCTGGTGGTCAACAAGCCGCAGAGCCTGCGCGACTGTAACGAAAAGCTGTTCGCCACGCTGTTCCCGCAGTGCACGCCACCGACCATCGTCAGCCGTCGCCCGGACGTACTGCGCGAATTCGCCGACCATCATGGCGATGTGATCCTCAAGCCGCTGGACGGCATGGGCGGGTCCTCGATCTTCCGTCACACCGCCGGCCACCCGAACCTCTCGGTGATCCTCGAAACCCTGACCCTGCACGGCCAGCAGCAAATCATGATCCAGGGCTACCTGCCGGCCATCGTCGATGGCGACAAACGCATCCTGATGATCGACGGCGAGCCGGTGGACTACTGCCTGGCGCGCATCCCCGCTGCCGGCGAAACCCGAGGCAACCTCGCTGCCGGTGGCCGCGGCGAAGCCCGTCCATTGACCGAGAAGGATCGCTGGATCGCGGCGCAAGTCGGCCCGACCCTGCGCGAGAAAGGCCTGTTGTTCGTTGGCCTCGATGTGATTGGCGAGCACCTGACCGAAATCAACGTCACCAGCCCGACGTGCATCCGCGAAATCGACAATGCCTTCGGCACCGATATTGGCGGCATGCTGATGGATGCCATCGATCAGAAGCTCAAGGCCCGTTGAAAAGCCAAACCAACATTGCGTTATCATGCGCGGCCTGTGAAAACGCGATGTTGGTTTCCTTGTCATGACCCTCCCGTCCGATCTGCCTCCCGAACTCGCCCGTTACGGCGTGCGCCCGGCCGATCGCCTCGGTTTTACCCTGTTCCTGGCGGCGCTGATCCACCTGGCATTGCTACTGGGTGTCGGCTTCACCATGGTCGAGCCCAAGCAGATCAGCAAAACCCTGGAAATCACCCTCGCCACCTTCAAGAGCGAAAAGAAGCCGGACAAGGCCGATTTCCTCGCCCAGGAAAACCAGCAAGGCAGCGGCACCCTGGACAAGAAGGCGATCCCCAAGACCACCGAGATCGCGCCGTTCCAGGACAACAAGGTACAGAAAGTCACACCGCCACCCGCCGCCAAGCCTGAAGTCCAGGAAGCCGCGCCCAAGGCTGCCGTGACCACCGTCGCACCGAAGCCGAAAAAAGCTGCCGCGAAAACCGAAGAACCCAAACCCGTCACCAAACCTGCGGTGGCCGCACCGACGTTCGACAGTGAACAGCTGTCCAGCGACATCGCCAGCCTCGAAGCCGAGCTGGCCCAGGAACAGCAGTTGTACGCCAAGCGCCCGCGCATCCACCGCCTGAGCGCCGCGTCGACCATGCGCGACAAGGGCGCCTGGTATAAGGACGAATGGCGCAAGAAGGTCGAGCGCATCGGCAACCTCAATTATCCCGACGAAGCCCGGCGCAAGCAGATCTACGGCAATTTGCGCCTGATGGTCTCGATCAACCGCGATGGCTCGTTGTATGAGGTGCTGGTGCTGGAGTCGTCCGGGCAACCGCTGCTGGATCAGGCGGCCCAGCGCATCGTGCGGCTGGCGGCGCCGTTTGCGCCGTTTACCGGGGACCTGTCGGATATCGACCGCCTGGAAATCATCCGCACCTGGAAATTCGCCCGCGGCGATCGCCTTTCCAGTAATTGATCGAAGATCAAAAGATCGCAGCCTGCGGCAGCTCCTACATTTGGAATGCATTTCCCTGTAGGAGCTGCCGCAGGCTGCGATCTTTTGACGTGCTTCGGCTTGTCAGTTCGCCCCTCCAACGCCACACTAGCGCTCATGAAAAACGTCAGCCCCAGCTACCTCAAGCATCACTTCCTGATCGCCATGCCGCACATGGTCGACCCGAACTTTGCGCACACCTTGACCTACATCGTCGAGCACACGGCCAATGGTGCCATGGGGCTGGTGGTCAACCGTCCGCAGGACCTGAACCTGGCCGATATCCTCGAGCAATTGCGCCCGGACATCGAACCGCCAGCGCTCTGCCAGCACGTGCCGATCTTCATCGGCGGGCCGGTGCAGACCGACCGCGGTTTTGTCCTGCACCCCACGGGCCAGGGTTTTCAAGCGACCGTTGATCTGGAAGGCGAACTGTCGCTGTCGACCTCCCAGGACGTTCTGTTCGCCATCGCCGATGGCGTTGGCCCGGCGAAAAGCGTGATCACCCTGGGTTATGCCGGCTGGGAAGCCGGGCAACTGGAGGCCGAACTGGCGCAGAACGCCTGGCTGACCTGCCCGTACGATGCCGACATCCTGTTCAACACCAGCAGCGAGCAGCGCCTGGAAGCGGCGGCCAAACACCTGGGCGTCAACCTCAGCCTGCTGACCAGCCAGGCGGGGCACGCCTGATGGCCCTGCGGTTGATTCTGGGGTTCGACTACGGCACCAAACAGATCGGCGTTGCGGTTGGCCAGGTGATTACCGGCCAGGCCCGCGAGCTGTGCACCTTGAAGGCGCAAAACGGCATTCCCGACTGGGATCAGGTCGAAGCGCTGATCAAGGAGTGGAAACCCGACGCCGTGGTGGTCGGCCTGCCGCTGAACATGGACGGCACGCCCAGCGACATGTGCGCCCGCGCGGAAAAATTCGCCCGGCGCCTGAACGGTCGCTTCAACCTGCCCTTCTACACCCACGATGAACGCCTGACCACCTTCGAGGCCAAGGGCGAACGCCTGGCCCGGGGCGGACAGAAAGGCAGTTACCGTGACAACCCGGTCGACGCCATCGCCGCCGCCCTGCTGCTGCAAGGCTGGCTCGACGAGAATGGCGCATTGTTCCAATCCTAATCCAGAAGAGCCGTCACCCGTCTCTTTTAGCTACACCCCGAGCCACCTCCGGCAACGACCCGGCTCGGGCCCAAGAAGGAGCAACCATGAGCCTGCCCAATCCCGCCGAACTGATCAGCCAGATGGCGACTGATCTCAAGGCACACCTGGAACACCGTGGCATCAGCGAACCGCGCTACATCGGCATTCGTACCGGTGGCGTGTGGGTTGCCCAGGCCCTGCTCAAGGAGCTGGGCAGCGCTGAACCTCTTGGCACACTCGACGTTTCCTTCTACCGCGACGACTTCAGCCAGAACGGCCTGCACCCGCAAGTGCGCCCGTCGGCCCTGCCGTTCGAGATCGAAGGCCAGCACCTGGTGCTGATCGACGACGTGCTGATGAGCGGCCGGACCATCCGCGCCGCCCTGAACGAACTGTTCGACTACGGTCGCCCGGCCAGCGTGACGCTGGTGTGCCTGCTGGACCTGGATGCCGGTGAACTGCCGATCCGCCCGAACGTACTGGGCGCGACCCTGTCCCTGGCAGCCCACGAGCGGGTAAAACTTTCGGGCCCGGAGCTCGAGCTCGAACTGCAAGACCTCGCCCTTTAATTCGCCCTATTGAGAGTCCCCCTCGCGATGACGCCTTTAGATACCAAGCGCCCGCTGCAGCTCAATGATCAGGGCCAGCTGCGCCACTTCCTCTCGCTCGACGGCTTGCGCCGCGAGCTGCTGACGGAAATCCTCGACACCGCCGACTCGTTCCTGGAAGTCGGCGCCCGGGCGGTGAAGAAAGTCCCGTTGCTGCGCGGCAAGACCGTGTGCAACGTATTCTTCGAGAACTCCACCCGCACCCGCACCACTTTCGAACTGGCGGCCCAGCGCCTGTCGGCGGACGTGATCACCCTGAACGTGTCGACATCGTCGGCGAGCAAGGGGGAAACCCTGCTCGACACCTTGCGCAACCTGGAAGCCATGGCCGCCGACATGTTCGTCGTGCGCCACGGTGATTCCGGCGCCGCCCACTTCATCGCCGAGCATGTTTGCCCGCAAGTGGCGATCATCAATGGCGGCGACGGCCGTCACGCGCACCCGACCCAGGGCATGCTCGACATGCTCACCATCCGCCGGCACAAGGGCGGCTTCGAAAACCTGTCGGTGGCCATCGTCGGCGACATCCTGCACTCGCGGGTCGCGCGCTCGAACATGCTGGCCCTGAAAACCCTGGGCTGCCCGGACATCCGCGTGATCGCGCCGAAGACCCTGCTGCCGATCGGCATCGAACAATACGGCGTGAAGGTCTACACCGACATGACCGAAGGCCTGAAAGACGTCGACGTGGTGATCATGCTGCGCCTGCAGCGTGAACGCATGACCGGCGGCCTGCTGCCGAGCGAAGGCGAGTTCTACCGCCTGTTCGGCCTGACCACCGCGCGCCTGGCCGGCGCCAAGCCCGATGCCATCGTCATGCACCCGGGGCCGATCAACCGTGGTGTGGAAATCGAGTCGGCGGTGGCCGACGGCCCGCACTCGGTGATCCTCAACCAGGTGACCTACGGCATTGCGATTCGTATGGCGGTGCTGTCCATGGCCATGAGCGGACAGACTGCGCAGCGCCAATTCGAGCAGGAGAACGCCCAGTGAAGCTCAGCATTCTTGGCGCACGCGTTATCGATCCGGCCAGCGGCCTGGATCAAGTGACTGATATCCACGTTGAAGCCTGCAAGATCGTCGCCCTCGGCGCCGCTCCAGCGGGTTTCGTTGCAGTAGACTCCATCGACGCCAAGGGCCTGGTGGCGGCCCCTGGCCTGGTCGACCTCAACGTCGCCCTGCGCGAGCCGGGTTACAGCCGTAAAGGCTCGATCACCAGCGAAACCCGTGCGGCGGCTGCTGGCGGCGTCACCAGCCTGTGCTGCCCGCCGAAAACCAAACCGGTGCTGGACACCTCGGCCGTCGCCGAACTGATCCTCGACCGCGCCCGCGAGGCCGGCAACACCAAAGTCTTCCCGATCGGCGCCCTGAGCAAAGGCCTGGACGGCGAACAGCTGGCCGAACTGGTTGCCTTGCGCGATGCCGGCTGCGTGGCCTTCGGCAACGGCCTGGAGAGCTTCCGCAACACCCGCACCCTGTGCCGGGCGCTGGATTACGCGGCCACCTTCGACCTCACGGTGATCTTCAACTCCCAGGATCACGACTTGGCGGAAGGCGGCCTGGCCCATGAAGGCCCGACCGCGAGCTTCCTCGGCCTGCCGGGCATTCCGGAAACCGCCGAAACCGTGGCCCTGGCCAGGGATCTGCTGTTGGTTGAACAGACCGGCGTGCGTGCGCACTTCAGCCAGCTCACCAGCGCCCGTGGTGTCGCCCTGATCGCCCAGGCCCAACAGCGCGGCCTCAAGGTCACGGCGGATGTCGCCCTGTACCAGTTGATCCTGACCGACGAAGCGCTGATCGATTTCAGCAGCCTCTATCACGTACAGCCACCTCTACGCACCCGCGCCGACCGCGATGGCCTGCGTGCCGCCGTGAAATCAGGCGTGGTCTCGGCCATTTCCAGCCATCACCAACCTCACGAACGAGACGCCAAGCTGGCACCGTTCGGGGCCACCGAGCCAGGCATCAGCAGCGTTGAACTGCTGCTGCCGCTGGCAATGACTCTGGTGGAAGACGGCTTGCTGGACCTGCCGACGCTGCTGGCGCGCCTCAGCACCGGCCCTGCCGAGGCCCTGCGCCTGCCGGCGGGCAAGCTGGCGGTGGGTGGCGCGGCGGATATCGTGCTGTTCGACCCCGCGGCCTCGACCGTGGCCGGTGAGACCTGGCTGTCCAAGGGCGAGAATTGCCCGTTCATTGGGCACAGTTTGCCGGGTGTGGTGCGTTATACCCTGGTGGATGGGCGGATCAGCCACCAGGCCTAAGACCGCGTCGCCTCAATCGCCAGCAGGGCTAGCTCCCACACAGGATATGTGAACGACACAAATCCCCTGTGGGAGCCAGCCTGCTGGCGATGACTTACTTGAAGGCACCTCTGTTTTGCGCGTTACGTACCGACACTTGGTCATTCAGTGTCCAGAAGTCATACAGCACCCCCAGAAAGAACAACCCACCCGTCACCAGGTACAGCAACCCGCTGATCCACTTCCCCTGATACATCCGGTGCACCCCGAAAACCCCCAGAAACGTCAGCAGGATCCACGCCACGTTGTATTCGATCGGCCCGGCGGTAAACCGCAGGTCCGCTTCACGGTCCATGGCCGGAATCAGGAACAGGTCAATCAACCAGCCGATCCCCAGCAAACCGAAGGTGAAAAACCAGATCGTCCCGGTCACCGGCTTGCCGTAATAAAAGCGATGAGCCCCGGTAAAGCCAAAAATCCACAGCAGGTAACCGATCACTTTACTGTGGGTATCCTGGTGCGGGACGGGCGCTTGATAGGTGTTCATGGATGACCTCGATTCACACGATAGATAAATATTCTTTAAATCTTTGTGACTTTTTTACGAGCAGCCGACGTATGGCACATGTTAGCGTCTCTCTCGCCAAACCCTTATAGCACTTGGCTTCTGTCCGACAATTGCGTCCATTCGCCGCTTATTTGGTTCCGTTGACCCCAAGGTTAATCGACCAACGGCCCCGGAAGGCACAAAAAAGCTGTTATAAAGTTGCGCGCCAACACATACGAGCCCTGCCTAATGCGTCCATTTTTCAAGACATGGCTAACCATTTGCCTATTATTGCCACTGGCCGCCCACGCCACCAATCGTGAGCAACGTCTTCCGAACGTTAATGGTTACACCCAGAAATCCCATGCCGCTGCTCCTTCGAGCAAAAGCAAGAAATCGGTCAAATCAGCTCCGCAGCTGGTCAGCAAAAGCAGCCTGGTGCCGCCAATGGGGACCAAGGAAAGCAGCAACGTGCTCAGCCGCGCCGTCAACGTCCTCGGTACGCCGTACCGCTGGGGCGGCAGCAGCCCGAGCAAAGGCTTCGACTGCAGCGGCCTGGTCAAATATGCGTTCAACGACGCCACGTTTGACCTGCCACGGACCTCCAATGCCATGGCCAGCGGTCACGGCGAGAAAGTCGATCGCAACGATTTGAAACCGGGCGACCTGATTTTCTTCAACATCAAGAGCCGTCGAGTCAATCACGTTGCCATCTACCTGGGCAACGACCGCTTCATCCACGCACCACGCCGTGGCAAGTCGGTGAGCATCGACACCTTGAAGAAACCGTATTGGGAAAAGCACTACGTAGTGGCCAAGCGGGTTCTGCCGAAAGAACAGAATGCGATGCGGGTTGTGCAGCGCTGATTTGAAACAAGATCAAAAGATCGCAGCCTGCGGCAGCTCCTACACAGGGATTCGCGTTTACCTGTAGGAGCTGCCGCAGGCTGCGATCTTTTGCTTTTCCCCCCATCAAAAACTATCCGGCGACCGCGCCTTCTCCCGCGCCTGATCGCGACTGACCAAACCCCTGGTTACCAGATCCTTCAAACTCATATCCAGCGTCTGCATCCCCAGCGATCCACCCGCCTGAATCGACGAATACATCTGCGCCACCTTGTCTTCACGGATCAGGTTACGGATCGCCGACGTCCCGAGCATGATCTCGTGAGCCGCCACCCGACCACCCCCGATCTTCTTGACCAGGGTCTGGGACACCACCGCCAGCAACGATTCGGACAGCATTGAACGCACCATCGCCTTCTCGTCCCCCGGAAACACGTCGATGATCCGGTCGATGGTTTTCGCCGCCGAGGTCGTGTGCAGCGTGCCGAACACCAAGTGACCCGTCTCGGCAGCGGTCAATGCCAGGCGAATGGTCTCCAGGTCCCGCAGCTCCCCCACCAGGATCACGTCCGGGTCTTCGCGAAGGGCCGAACGCAAGGCTGTGGCGAAACTGCGGGTATCGCGGTGGACTTCACGCTGATTGATCAGGCATTTGCGCGATTCGTGGACGAACTCGATAGGGTCTTCAATCGTCAGGATGTGGTGATGGCGATGGCTGTTCAGGTAATCGATCATCGCTGCCAGAGTGGTGGACTTGCCGGACCCCGTCGGGCCTGTCACCAGCACCAGCCCGCGGGGTGCATCGGTCATCTTGTGAAACACTTCGCCCATGCCCAGCTCTTCCATGCTCCGGACCCTGGACGGGATCGTACGAAACACCGCACCAGCGCCTCGGCTCTGATTGAAGGCATTGACCCGGAAGCGCGCGATGCCGGGCACCTCAAAGGAAAAGTCGGTTTCCAGATGCTGTTCGAACGCCACCCGCTGGGTATCGTTCATGATGTCGTAGATCAGCGCCTGCACCTCCTTGTGCTCCAGGGCCGGCAAGTTGATGCGCCGCACGTCGCCATCGACGCGGATCATCGGCGGCAGGCCGGCCGACAAATGCAGGTCGGACGCGCCTTGTTTGGCGCTGAACGCCAGCAACTCAGTGATATCCATAGCGCCCCTCAATTCCAGTAGAATGCCGCCAACCTCAGACCGCTGGCGCCTCTTGAATGTCCACGATAGCAGACAACATTGAACAGGTTGGTTCACGCATTCGTGCCGCCGCCCTCGCTGCCCACCGCGATGAAAACAGCGTGCAGTTGCTGGCCGTGAGCAAGACCAAACCCGCCCAGGCGCTGCGTGAAGCCCATGCCGCGGGCCTGCGCGACTTTGGTGAAAACTACCTGCAGGAAGCCCTGGGCAAGCAGCTTGAATTGACCGACCTGCCCTTGATCTGGCACTTCATCGGCCCCATTCAATCGAACAAGACTCGTGCAATCGCCGAGCACTTCGCCTGGGTGCATTCCGTGGATCGCCTGAAAATTGCACAACGCTTGTCCGAACAACGTCCCGCCGATCTGCCCCCCTTGAACATCTGCATCCAGGTCAACGTCAGTGGTGAAGCCAGCAAATCCGGCTGCACCCCGGCGGACCTGCCGGCCCTGGCCAACGCCATCAGCGCCTTGCCGCGCCTGAAGTTGCGCGGGCTGATGGCGATTCCCGAGCCGACCGAAGATCGCGCCGCCCAGGATGCCGCTTTCGCTGCCGTGCAAAACCTGCAGGCCAGCCTGAATTTGCCACTCGACACACTTTCCATGGGCATGAGCCACGACCTCGAGTCGGCCATTGCCCAGGGCGCTACCTGGGTCCGTATCGGTACGGCCCTGTTTGGCGCCAGAGATTACGGTCAACCTTGACCCCATTTTATAAGGACCTGACATGAGCAAGACACGTATTGCCTTTATCGGTGCCGGCAACATGGCCGCCAGCCTGATCGGCGGCCTGCGGGCCAAAGGTCTGGAAGCGGCGCAGATCCGCGCCAGCGATCCGGGCGAAGAAACCCGTGCCCGCGTGAGCGCCGAACACGGCATCGAAGTGTTCGCCGACAACGCCGACGCCATCCAGGGCGCGGACGTGATCGTGCTCGCGGTGAAGCCCCAGGCGATGAAGGCTGTCTGCGAAGCCATTCGCCCAAGCCTGAAACCCGAGCAACTGGTAGTGTCGATCGCCGCCGGCATCACCTGCGCCAGCATGAACAACTGGCTCGGCGCCCAGCCGATCGTGCGCTGCATGCCCAACACCCCGGCGCTGTTGCGTCAGGGCGTGAGCGGTCTGTTCGCCACCGCCCAGGTGAGCGCCGAGCAGCGCCAGCAAGCCCAGGAACTGCTGTCGGCCGTTGGCGTTGCCCTGTGGCTGGACGAGGAACAGCAGCTGGATGCGGTCACTGCCGTGTCGGGCTCGGGCCCTGCGTACTTCTTCCTGCTGATCGAAGCCATGACCGCCGCTGGCGTCAAACTCGGCCTGCCGGCAGACATCGCCGCTCAACTGACGCTGCAGACCGCCCTGGGCGCCGCCCACATGGCAGTGTCCAGCGACGTCGACGCCGCCGAGCTGCGTCGCCGCGTGACTTCGCCTGCGGGCACCACGGAAGCCGCGATCAAATCGTTCCAGGCCAACGGCTTCGAAGCACTGGTGGAAAAAGCCCTGGGCGCCGCCGCGCACCGCTCGGCCGAGATGGCTGAGCAACTCGGTCGCTAATCAGCACTTAATAAGGAATCAACAATGCTCGGACTCAATGACGCTGCCATTTTTGTGATCCAGACCTTGGGCAGCCTGTATCTCTTGATCGTGTTGCTGCGTTTCATCCTGCAACTGGTGCGGGCGAACTTCTACAACCCGCTCTGCCAATTCGCCGTAAAAGCTACTCAACCGCTGCTCAAGCCACTGCGCCGGGTGATCCCGAGCATGTTCGGCCTGGACATGTCCTCGCTGGTGCTGGCCCTGATCGTGCAAATGGCGCTGTTCGCGGTCATCCTGCTGCTCAGTGGCTACTCGGTCGACGTGCTGTTCCTGGCACCCTGGGCGCTGATCGGCATCTTCGCGCTGTTCTTGAAGATCCTGTTCTGGGCGATGATCATCAGCGTGATCCTGTCCTGGGTCGCTCCGGGCAGCCACAACCCGGGCGCCGAACTGGTCCAGCAGATCACCGAGCCGGTACTGGCTCCGTTCCGCCGGATCATCCCGAACCTGGGCGGTCTCGACATCTCGCCGATCTTCGCCTTCATCGCGCTGCAATTGCTGCAGAGCTGGCTGATTCCGCGCCTGGCGTACTACGCGCTGATGCCGAAGGAATTGTTTGGCCTGATCTAATACCGCGTTATCGTTCTTCGCGAGCAAGCCCGCTCCCACATTGGAATGCGTTCCCCTGTGGGAGCGGGCTTGCTCGGGAATGGCGCACCTCGGTCCAATTGAAATAAATCAGGCCCGGCCTTTGCTTGCCGCTAACCCCACCGGTCTTTAGACTTACGCCTCATTTCAACGAGAGCAGGGTCGATGCCAGCTGCCTTTCCCCCCGATTCTGTTGGTCTGGTGACGCCGCAAGTGGCGCACTTCAGCGAAGCCCTGGCGTTGGCCTGCGGCCGCTCGCTCCCGGCCTATGACCTGGTTTACGAAACCTACGGCACCCTGAACGCCACGGCGAGCAATGCCGTGCTGATCTGCCACGCCTTGTCCGGCCACCACCATGCGGCGGGCTATCACAGCCCCGACGACCGTAAACCCGGTTGGTGGGACAGCTGCATCGGACCCGGCAAGCCCATCGACACCAGCAAGTTCTTCGTGGTCAGCCTGAACAACCTTGGCGGCTGCAATGGCTCTACCGGCCCGAGCAGCATCAACCCGGAGACCGGCAAGCCGTTCGGCGCGGACTTCCCGGTATTGACCGTGGAAGACTGGGTGCACAGCCAGGCGCGCCTGGCCGATCGCCTCGGCATTGCCCAATTTGCCGCGGTGATCGGCGGCAGCCTCGGCGGCATGCAGGCGATGCAATGGAGCATCACTTACCCCGAGCGCATCCGCCATTGCGTGGCGATCGCCTCGGCCCCCAAGCTGTCCGCGCAGAACATCGCCTTCAACGAAGTGGCACGCCAGGCGATCCTCACCGACCCCGAATTCCACGGCGGTTCGTTCCAGGAACACAGCGTGATCCCCAAGCGCGGGCTGATGCTGGCGCGCATGGTCGGGCACATCACCTACCTTTCCGACGACTCCATGGGCGAGAAATTCGGTCGCGGCCTGAAAAGCGAGAAGCTCAACTACGACTTCCACAGCGTCGAGTTCCAGGTCGAAAGCTACCTGCGTTACCAGGGTGAAGAGTTCTCCGGGCGTTTCGATGCCAACACTTACCTGCTGATGACCAAGGCCCTGGACTACTTCGACCCGGCGGCCAACTTCGACGATGACTTGGCGAAAACCTTCGCCGGCGCCACTGCCAAGTTCTGCGTGATGTCGTTCACCACCGACTGGCGCTTCTCCCCTGCCCGCTCGCGGGAACTGGTGGACGCGCTGATGGCCGCGCGCAAAGACGTCTGCTACCTGGAAATCGACGCGCCGCAGGGCCACGACGCCTTCCTGATTCCGATCCCGCGCTACCTGCAGGCGTTCGGCAATTACATGAACCGCATTACGTTGTGAGATAGCCATGAGAGCTGATCTGGAAATCATCCAGGAATGGATCCCCGCCGGTAGCCGCGTGCTCGACCTCGGTTGCGGCGATGGCGAGCTGCTGACCTGGCTGCGCGACAACAAGCAGGTCACCGGCTACGGCCTGGAAAACGACGCGGACAACATCGCCGAGTGCGTGGCCAAGGGCATCAACGTCATCGAGCAGGACCTGGACAAGGGCCTGGGCAACTTTGCCAGCAACAGCTTCGACATCGTGGTCATGACCCAGGCGCTGCAAGCAGTGCACTACCCGGACAAGATCCTCGAGGAAATGCTGCGGGTCGGCCGCCAGTGCATCATCACCTTCCCCAATTTCGGTCACTGGCGCTGCCGCTGGTACCTGGCGAGCAAGGGCCGGATGCCGGTTTCCGAGTTCCTGCCCTACACCTGGTACAACACGCCGAACATTCACTTCTGCACCTTCGCGGATTTTGAAGCCTTGTGTCGCGAACGTGAGGCCAAGGTCATTGATCGGCTGGCCGTGGATCAACAGCATCGGCACGGGTGGGCCAGTAAGCTATGGCCTAATCTGTTAGGTGAGATCGGTATTTACCGCGTCAGCAGTCCGGGGCTTGCAGACCACAAGGTCGCGGTCTGAATCACCACATTTCGAGGAGAACGAACATGGGTCGTCTAGCGCTGCTTCTACTCACCGCCTGCCTGAGCGTCACGGCCATGGCCGCCGATGCGATCAAAGGTGATCGTCAGGAAAAATTCGGCGACGTGACGGTGCACTACAACACCTTCAACTCCACGTTCCTGACGCCGGACATTGCCAAGGCCGCAGAGCTCACCCGCAGCAAGAACCAGGGCGTGATCAACGTTTCGGTGCTCAAGGACGGCAAGCCGCAGATGGCCCAGGTCAGCGGTACGGTCAAAGACCTGACCAGCCAGAGTGTGAACCTGAACTTCCGCCAGATCACCGAACAAGGCGCGATCTACTACATCGCCCAATTCCCGGTGGAGCAGCAGGAAACCCGCACCTTCGACATCAAGGTGCAGACCGGTGACAAAATCAACACCATCAACTTCAACCAAGAGCTCTTCCCCGGCGAATGATCAACTTCACGCAACTCGTACTGGCCAGCCACAACGCCGGCAAACTCAAGGAACTCCAGGCCATGCTCGGCGAGTCGGTGCAACTGCGCTCGATCGGCGAGTTCAGCAGCGTGGAGCCTGAAGAAACCGGCCTGTCGTTCGTCGAGAACGCCATCCTCAAGGCCCGCAATGCCGCGCGCATTTCCGGCCTGCCGGCCCTGGCCGACGATTCCGGGCTGGCGGTGGATTTCCTCGGCGGTGCGCCGGGCATCTACTCGGCGCGTTATGCCGATGGCAAGGGCGATGCGGCGAACAACGCCAAGCTGCTCGACGTGTTGAAGGACGTGCCTGAAGCCGAACGCGGCGCGCAGTTCGTCTGCGTGCTGGCGCTGGTAAGACACGCCGACGATCCGCTGCCGATTCTCTGCGAAGGCCTGTGGCACGGGCGCATCCTGACCCAGGCCAGCGGCGAACACGGTTTTGGCTACGACCCGCTGTTCTGGGTGCCGGAGCGTGATTGCTCCAGCGCCGAGTTGAGCCCGGCCGACAAGAACCAGATCAGCCACCGCGCCCGTGCAATGGATCTGCTGCGCCAGCGCCTGGGCTTGAAATGACCCGTGAATCCTCCGCGTCGCCGCTGATCTTCGGCGGCGCCGCACAATCGCCTCGGGCCGCCCTGCCGGTGCTGCCGCCCCTGGCGCTGTACATCCACATCCCGTGGTGCGTACGCAAATGCCCCTATTGCGACTTCAACTCCCACACCGCCAGCCCCGTGCTGCCGGAAGAAGAGTATGTCGACGCATTGCTGGCCGACCTCGACCAGGACCTGCACGCTGTCTATGGCCGCGAGCTGAGTTCGATCTTCTTCGGCGGCGGCACGCCAAGCCTGTTCAGTGCCCAGGCCTTGGGGCGCCTGCTCAAAGGCGTAGAACAGCGCATCCCGTTTGCCCACGACATCGAAATCACCCTGGAAGCCAACCCCGGTACGTTCGAGCAAGAGAAGTTCGTTGCCTACCGCGCGCTGGGCATCAATCGCCTGTCGATCGGCATCCAGAGCTTTCAACAAGAAAAGCTCGAGGCCCTGGGTCGCATCCACAACGGTGACGAAGCGGTGCGCGCCGCCGGCATGGCCCGTCAGGCCGGGTTCGATAACTTCAACCTGGACTTGATGCACGGCTTGCCCGATCAATCCCTGGACGACGCCCTGAGCGACCTGCGCCAGGCCATCGCCCTGAAGCCGACCCACCTGTCCTGGTATCAGCTGACCCTGGAACCGAACACCGTGTTCTGGAACCAGCCACCGACGCTGCCGGAAGACGACACCCTGTGGGATATCCAGGAAGCCGGGCAGGCGCTGCTGGCCGAACACGGTTACGCGCAATACGAAGTCTCCGCCTACGCCCAGCCCGGGCGCCCGGCGCGGCACAATCTCAATTACTGGAGTTTTGGCGACTTCATCGGCATCGGTGCCGGCGCCCACGGCAAGCTGAGCCATCCGGACGGCCGTATCGTGCGCACCTGGAAGACCCGCTTGCCGAAGGATTACCTGAATCCGGCGAAAAGCTTCCAGGCCGGCGAGAAAGCGCTGACCAATGACGAGATGCCGTTCGAGTTCCTGATGAACGCCCTGCGCCTGACGGCCGGGGTCGAGGCGCGGCTGTACCCGGAACGCACCGGAATGTCCCTGGAAAGCCTCGCCAAAAGCCGTCGCGAAGCCGAACAAAGCGGCCTGTTGCAGGTCGAACCGTCACGTCTGGCGGCTACCGAGCGCGGACAACTCTTCCTCAACGACTTGCTGCAGAAATTTCTGAGCTGATTTCAGCCTTAAGGGAAAACGAATGGATTTGGTACTCGACCTGCTCGCCACCGCGTCTCGCTGGAGCCGCAGCAACCTCTCGGAAATCGCCCTCGCCCTGGTAGGTTGCCTGCTGGTGTTGTTCGGTGCGGATTTCAAAGGCTGGGTCGAGCAACGCCTGGGCAGCATCGCTGGCGCCTTGCGCGTACCGCTGATGTCCCTGCTGTGCATGATCGGCAGCGGTGCGGCGCTGATCTATGCCACGCCGTGGATCGTCAAGGGTTTGAGCCAGTTCAACAACTACAGCCTGGCGCCGGTGTTGTTGGTGGTACTGGTGCTGATTGGCGTAGTCGCCGACCGCCGCTAAAGCGGCGGCAACTTGCGCTCCATTGCTTTGATCAACGACGTATGAGTTGCTGCCATTGGCGCAAAACGGCATAGCAGTTCGTCTAGATGGTCGACTGAGCGCAGATACATCACGCAGACAAAGTCGTCATCCCCCGTCACCTTGTAAAAGGTGACGCACTCCTCCGCCTCCCTGAGTAGCTGCTCCACCGTTTGCATCTGACCGGGATTGGAGCGCATCCGAACAATCATCTGCAGCCGATATCCGACCACCTCGGGATCGACATCGACGCAGTAACCCTTGATTGCAGTCCTCTCCAAGTGCCGAAGTCGCTCCCCGCAACTGGGCGCAGACAGGCCAACCTGCCGGCTCAATGCTTTCACCGACAACCTGGCATTACTATTCAGTGCAGTGATGATCGACTTGTCGAGCGGGTCAAGTACCGCCTCTTTTTTAATAAGTTTTTTCATTCTGATGGCCTTCTGAAAACAGGTCTATGAAGGAGAACTCGTTGATCTTGTCGCATGCCAATGGAATTCATAGCACGTCGTCGGCTGTACTCATACACTCAAAAAACCGCCAAACAGCGTTATAGAAAAATACTACATAAAAATCGGAATGAGATGACGAGGTATCAAAATGAAACTTGAGCCCGACGAAAATCTGTTTGCCTGCTATCTTTCAAACCTGTTCCCAGAACAGCGTATATTTACATTAATACATAGAGCAACGATTGGGCATGGAACTAAAAAAGCGAGGTTTGAATGTTCTATTCCACGAGCGCAATTTTACAGCCACCCACCAGATTGTTATTAAATCGACTTATCTGGATAGCGCCGCCCAGGAAGTCAGATTATTAGAGTCTGCCAATATCATATGCAATAAAACACCACTTGGCTGGGGATCATCAAAAGACAGCCCTGCAGATCAAAGCGCGATAAGACTGGGTACTACCGAAATCACAAGACGAGGAATGAAGGAGCACCACATGGCGTGGATAGCTGAAAGAATAGCCGAAGCACTGCACCATTCACGCAGTCCCGAGTTGATTGCCCAAGATGTAATCGAGTTCATGAAAGATTTTAGAACGCTGTACTTCTGCCACGACACCGCTACTCACTGAAGCCCTCTTTCAGGTTTTCCCTATGAGCTTTATTACATCTTCGGAGTTTTCTTTTCTAATAACAGCCTCAGCGCTACTTGCAAGTCCAGGGCCCGCAACAATGGCTCTGGCGGCGAGTGGGGCGGCATACGGGCTCAAGCGATCACTCCTGTTCTTCGCCGGAATCATGGCAGGGCTCGCGATTTCAGTTAGCCTGGTAGCGTCAGGCGTCTTCCTTGTTATTCAACAGGTTCCAATACTTGCTACGGGAGTGGGACTTGTCTCGGCAGCCTACATCCTGTTCCTCGCCTGGTCGATTGCTAGAACTCCGCCTATCAGTAGTGTAACAACGGTGGCAGCACCACGATGGAATGCCGGATTTATTATTGGCGTAACCAATATCAAAGCCTACGCAGTATTTGCAGCGCTGCTGGGAGGATTTCCGCTGGGATTACCACATCCATGGGATTTGGTATTCAAGATTGCTGGTAGCCTGGGGATCTGCGTTACTTTTGATTTTATCTGGCTTTGTTCCGGCAATCATTTGAGACGCTTTTTTATCCGACCACGCTGGAATCGAGCACTCAACATAAGCTTTGCCATGCTGATGATATCCAGCGTTGCCTGGTCGCTATTGCTCTGAGATTCAACATGGGCAGGAGCGGGCGAGCCGCTCCTGAACATTAGGACTGTTTTTCGAACTTCAGGTCCCAAACGCCATGTCCAAGACGTTCGCCACGGCGTTCGAACTTGGTGATCGGCCGCTCGGCCGGGCGTGGTACACATTTTCCGTCTTCGGCCAGGTTGCGGTAACCCGGGGCCACGTTCATCACTTCCAGCATGTACTCGGCATACGGTTCCCAGTCGGTGGCCATGTGCAGGATACCGCCGACCTTCAGCTTGCTGCGCACCAGCTCGGCGAATGACGCCTGGACGATACGACGCTTGTGGTGACGGCTCTTGTGCCATGGGTCCGGGAAAAACAGCATCAGGCGGTCGAGGCTGTTATCGGCCACGCAGCGGTTGAGCACTTCAATGGCATCGCAATCGTAGACCCGCAGGTTGGTCAAACCCTGAGTCAGCACGCCATTGAGCAGCGCGCCGACACCCGGACGGTGAACCTCGACGCCGATGAAATCCTGATCCGGCGAAGCCGCGGCCATTTCCAGCAGCGAATGGCCCATGCCGAAGCCGATTTCCAGCGAGCGCGGTGCCGAGCGACCGAACACCTGGTCGAAGTCCACCGGCGCTTCGGCCAGGGGCAGCACGAACAGTGGCGCGCCCTGCTCCAGGCCGCGTTGCTGGCCTTCGGTCATGCGCCCGGCGCGCATCACGAAACTCTTGATGCGGCGGTGTTGGCGCTCGTCGCCTTCTTCCGTCTGGATTGGCGTGTCGTTCGATTCAGTCATCAATGGCTCTTACTTGATCAGACCATCCAGCGGCGAAGAGGCGCTGGCATAGAGTTTTTTCGGCATGCGGCCGGCGAGGTAGGCCAGGCGGCCTGCGACGATCGCGTGTTGCATGGCTTCGGCCATCATGATCGGCTGCTGGGCGTGGGCGATGGCCGAGTTCATCAGCACCGCATCACAGCCCAGTTCCATGGCGATGGTGGCGTCGGATGCGGTGCCGACACCGGCATCCACCAGCACCGGGATGTTCGCTTCTTCGAGGATGATCTGCAGGTTGTACGGGTTGCAGATCCCCAGGCCCGAACCGATAAGACCGGCCAGCGGCATCACTGCGATGCAGCCGATTTCCGCCAGTTGACGGGCAATGATCGGGTCATCGCTGGTGTAGACCATCACGTCGAAGCCTTCCTTTACCAGCAATTCAGCGGCCTTGAGGGTTTCGATCACGTTGGGGAACAGGGTTTTCTGGTCGGCCAGCACTTCCAGCTTCACCAGGTTGTGGCCATCGAGCAGCTCACGGGCCAGGCGGCAGGTGCGCACGGCCTCGATCGCGTCGTAGCAGCCGGCGGTGTTCGGCAGGAAGGTGTAGCGATCCGGCGAGAGGAAATCCAGCAGGTTCGGTTCGCCCGCGTTCTGGCCGAGGTTGGTACGGCGCACGGCGAAAGTGACGATCTCGGCACCCGAGGCCTCGATGGCCAGGCGGGTTTCTTCCATGTCACGGTACTTGCCGGTACCGACCAGCAAACGCGACTGGTAAGTACGACCGGCCAGGACGAAAGGCTTGTCGTTACGAACGATGCTCATGGGGAATCCTCTGTAGGGGTGAGGGTCTTGCAGAATTCTGTGGCCAATCGGCCGAGACTACTAGCCGCCGCCGATGGCGTGCACCACTTCGACGTTGTCGCCGTCGTTCAACGTGGTGCCTGCGTGCTGACTGCGCGGGACGATATCCAGATTGAGTTCGACCGCCACACGGCGTCCGGTCAAGTCCAGACGAGTCAGCAGGGCCGCAACGGTTTCACCGTCGGGCAGTTCAAAGGATTCGCCGTTCAACTGAATGCGCATGCGCAATGCCGCCATCATTTTTTGGGGCTGGCATTCTAGCCCGATCGTGACCTAAAGGTCAGCAACAAGCGTCAAGCGGTCAGCGGCAAGCGCCAGGCGGCAAGGCCCAGGCAGAGCCAGCCCGCCAGGAACGCCAGGCCGCCGAAGGGGGTGACGATGCCGAGCTTGCTGACACCCGTCAGCGTCAGCACGTACAGGCTGCCGGAGAAAAGCAGGATGCCGATGACAAAGGAAGCACCGGCCCAGGTGACCAGGCGACCGGGCATCTGCGTCGCCAGTAATGCCACGCCCAGCAATGCCAGGGTGTGCACCAGCTGATAGGTGACGCCGGTATGGAAAATCGCCAGGTATTCGGCACTCAGGCGGTTTTTCAGGCCGTGGGCGGCGAACGCGCCGAGACCGACTCCGGTGAAGCCGAAAAAAGCGGCCAGCATCAAAAAGCCACGCAGCATGAAGAACTCCAGTCAGTCTCGATCAACAGGGTCTGTATAATGGCCCGCTCAACGGGTTCGGCCAAGCCATCTCTATGCTGCGTATCTATTTCCGTCGTTTCATCAAGGCCGTGCTCTGGTTCATGGGCGTCAGCGTCGTGCTGGTGTTGATTTTTCGCGTGGTGCCACCGCCCGGGACCACGCTGATGGTCGAGCGCAAGATCGAATCCTGGATCGATGGCGAGCCCATCGACCTGCAACGCACCTGGAAACCCTGGGATGAAATCTCCGACGACCTGAAAGTCGCGGTGATTGCCGGTGAGGACCAGAAATTTCCCGAGCATTGGGGTTTTGACTTTGGCGCGATCCAGAAAGCACTGGCCCACAACGAGCTCGGCGGCACGATTCGTGGTGCCAGCACCCTAAGCCAGCAGGTGTCGAAGAACCTGTTCCTGTGGTCCGGCCGCAGCTGGCTGCGCAAAGGCCTGGAAGCCTGGTTTACCGGGTTGATCGAGGTGTTCTGGCCCAAACAGCGGATTCTTGAGGTGTACCTCAACAGCGTTGAGTGGGATGACGGGGTGTTTGGCGCCGAAGCCGCGGCCAGGCACCACTTTGGCGTGAGCGCGAAAGGCCTCAGCCGCCAGCAATCGAGCCTGTTGGCAGCGGTGTTACCTAATCCGCGGGTGTGGAGCGCCAGCCACCCGACCAATTACGTGGCGCGACGCGCTGGCTGGATTCGGCAGCAGATGAGCCAGCTCGGTGGGGACAGCTATCTGGTGGGCCTGAACGACTCGCGTCGTGCGCCTTGGGCGCAGTAACACCGCAGATCCCCTGTGGGAGCGGGATTGCTCGCGAAAGCGGTGTGTCATTCAGTATTAAAGCGCCTGACGCGACGCCTTCGCGAGCAAGCCCGCTCCCACATTGGCTCTGCGGCACACCAGGGATTCTCGCTCCAAACAAAAAAGCCCCGATCAATGATCGGGGCTTTTTTTATTGCCTTGGTGCAGCTTACGCGGCGATCGACATTTTGAGCTTGTTCATCGCGCTCTTCTCGAGCTGACGAATACGCTCGGCCGATACGTTGTACTTCTGCGCCAGGTCGTGCAGCGTGGACTTTTCTTCTGCCAGCCAGCGCTGGTAGAGGATGTCGCGGCTGCGGTCGTCCAGCACTTCCAGCGCTTCGTGCAGGTTGTGGTTGGAGTTGTCGCTCCAGTCGGCATCTTCCAGTTGACGGGCCGGGTCGTACCGGTGGTCTTCCAGATAGTTGGCCGGCGATTGGAAAGCGCTGTCGTCGTCGGCTTCGGCCGCCGGGTCGAAGGCCATGTCGTGACCGGTCAGGCGACTTTCCATCTCGCGCACTTCCCGCGGCTCGACGCCAAGGCTTTCCGCCACACGGTGAACTTCCTCGTTGTTCAGCCAGGCCAGGCGTTTTTTCTGGCTGCGCAGGTTGAAGAACAGCTTGCGCTGGGCCTTGGTGGTCGCGACTTTCACGATGCGCCAGTTACGCAGGATGAATTCGTGGATTTCCGCCTTGATCCAGTGCACGGCAAAGGACACCAGGCGCACGCCCATTTCCGGGTTGAAGCGCTTCACGGCCTTCATCAGGCCGACGTTACCTTCCTGGATCAGGTCAGCCTGGGCCAGGCCGTAGCCGGAATAGCTACGGGCGATATGTACGACAAAACGCAGGTGGGCGAGCACCATCTGCCGAGCCGCCTCAAGATCCTGCTCATAATAGAGACTCTCGGCCAGTTCACGCTCCTGCTCCGGCGTCAGCAATGGAATGCTGTTGACGGTGTGCACATAGGCCTCCAGGTTCGCACCCGGGACCAGAGCATATGCAGGCTGCAAAGAATTGGTCATACGAAAAAACCTCCCACTTACATACTCGTGCCAATGGCACTGCGAAAATTGACCGGAAACCGAAAGACAAGTTCCCCTAAAAACTGCAAGGTCAATCACGCGCAAAAAAGATTCTACTTCGGCGCCAGCTCCCTGAGATGACGTGCGACTGCAATCCATGCACCGATATAACCCAACAGCACCGCGCCAAGCAAGAGAGACAGACCGTCGGCAACCGGTACGCCGGCCAGTGCGAAATCACTGCCATATAAACCGGCCAGCCCGACCACTGCATCGTTCAACCAGTTCAGGCCGAACGCCAATACGCCCCAGGAAAGAATCCCCGCACCGAAACCGTAGAGCGCGCCCATATAAAGAAAGGGCCTGCGCACATAGCTGTCGGTGCCGCCTACGAGTTTAATCACTTCTATCTCTGTGCGGCGGTTTTCAATATGAAGACGAATGGTATTGCCTATCACCAAAAGTAATGCGGAAACCAGGAGCACGGTCAGACCGAAGACAAAACGGTCGCCCAGCTTGAGGATGGCTGCCAGACGCTCGACCCAGACTAGATCAAGCTGCGCCTGTTGTACCCTGGGCAGTTCGGAAAGTTTTTGTCTTAATGCTTCAAGGGTCGGCTTGTCGACCTCGGTCGGCGTCACCAGAACCACGCCAGGCAGCGGGTTTTCCGGCAGTTCCTTGAGCGCTTCACCCAGGCCGGACTGCTGCTGGAACTCTTCCAGCGCCTGATCGCGGCCGACGTATTCGGCATCTGCCACGCCAGGGATGCCCTTGATCTGTTCGCGCAGCGCCTCGCCGTCAGTCGGGCTGGCGTCGAGTTGCAGGTACAGGGAAATCTGCGCCGCGCGCTGCCATGAACCGCCCAGTCGCTCGACGTTACTTAGCAAAAGTGACAGCCCCATGGGCAAACTCAAGGCCACCGCCATCACCATGCAGGTGAAAAAGCTGCCGATGGGCTGCTTGCCCAGGCGGCGCAAGCTGTCGAGCAGGCTGGCGCGATGGCTCTCGATCCAGGCGCGCAACAGCGTGGCGAAGTCCGGCCCGTCATCGTCGTCGTGTTTTTTCTTCTTCGGTTGCGGGTCGGCAGCCTTGGGGGCCACGCGCTCGGAAACCTTTGGACTGCGGGTCGCACTCATTCGCCGGCCTCCCCATCGCCGATCAATCGGCCGCGTTGCAACGTCAGCATGCGGTGGCGCATGCGCGCGATCAGCGCCAGGTCGTGGCTGGCGATCAGCACGCTGGTGCCCAGGCGATTGATGTCTTCGAACACACCCATGATTTCCGCCGCCAGGCGCGGGTCGAGGTTACCGGTCGGTTCGTCCGCCAGCAGCAGGGCCGGGCGGTGCACGATGGCGCGGGCAATGCCGACGCGCTGTTGCTGACCGGTGGACAGGTCGCCGGGATACAGGTCGGTCTTGTCCGACAGCGCCACGCGCTCCAGGGCCGAGTCCACGCGCTTGGCGATTTCAGCCTTGGACAAACCGAGTATCTGCAACGGCAGCGCGACGTTGTTGAACACCGTGCGATCGAACAGCAACTGGTGGTTCTGGAACACCACGCCGATCTGCCGACGCAGGAAGGGAATCTGTGCGTTGCTGATGGTGCTCAGGTCTTGCCCGGCCAGCAGCAGCTTGCCACTGGTCGGGCGCTCCATGGCCAGCAGCAGTCGCAGCAAAGTGCTTTTGCCGGCGCCGGAATGGCCAGTGACGAACAAAAACTCGCCGCGACGGACCCGAAAGCTCAGCTCATGCAAGCCGACGTGACCGTTCGGGTAGCGTTTACCGACCTGTTCGAAACGAATCATGAACGCTCCCGCTCGGCAAACAGTGCCTGGACAAAGGGTTCAGCTTCAAAAGTGCGCAGATCGTCGATGCCTTCACCAACGCCGATGTAGCGGATCGGCAGGCCAAACTGCTTGGCCAGGGCGAATATCACCCCGCCCTTGGCGGTGCCGTCGAGCTTGGTCAGCGCCAGGCCGGTCAGTTCGACGGTCTGGTTGAATTGCTTGGCCTGGTTGATGGCGTTCTGGCCGGTGCCGGCATCGAGTACCAGCAACACCTCGTGGGGTGCGTCGGCATCGAGCTTGCCGATCACCCGGCGAACCTTCTTCAGTTCTTCCATCAGGTTGTCTTTGGTGTGCAGGCGACCGGCGGTATCGGCGATCAGCACATCGATGCCACGGGCCTTGGCGGCCTGCACGGCGTCGAAGATCACCGAAGCCGAGTCGGCGCCGGTGTGCTGGGCGATGACCGGAATCTTGTTGCGTTCGCCCCAGACCTGCAGTTGCTCGACGGCGGCGGCGCGGAAGGTGTCGCCGGCGGCGAGCATGACTTTCTTGCCTTCCAGCTGCAGTTTTTTCGCCAGCTTGCCGATCGTGGTGGTTTTACCGGCGCCGTTGACGCCGACCACCAGGATCACGAACGGCTTGTTCTGCGAGGTGATTTTCAGCGGTTGCTCGACGGGCTTGAGCATGGCTGCCAGCTCGCCCTGCAAGGATTTGTACAACGCGTCGGCATCGGCCAGCTCCTTGCGTGCGACCTTCTGGGTCAGGCGCTGGATAATCACTGAAGTGGCTTCGACGCCAACGTCAGCGGTCAGCAGGCGAGTTTCGAGGTCATCAAGCAACTCGTCATCGATGGCTTTCCTGCCCAGGAACAGGCTGGCCATGCCTTCGCCGATGCTGGCGCTGGTCTTGGACAGGCCTTGCTTGAGGCGGGCGAAGAAACCGGCTTTGGTTTCCTCGGAGCGTACTGGCTCGGCTGGAACTTCGACTGGCGCTTCGACGGGGGCGGAGGCGACAGGCGTAATAACAGGTGCAGGTGCAGGTGCAGGTGCAGGTGCAGGTGCAGGTGCAGGTGCAGGCTCTGGCGCCTGGACAATCGGTACAACCGGCGGAACAAATACAGGAGCCGCAGGCGTTGGCGCAGCCTCGACCGCGGGCGCAACGACCGGCTCGATCACTGGCGCCCGAACCGGCTCCGGCGTCCACGCAGCGGGTGCCGGAATCGGCGGCGTCACATGCGGCGCCTGCTCGTCTTCGACCAGCGCCACCGGCTCTTCCGCCACCGGCAAGGTCAGCCAAGGCTCAGCGACCGGGGTCAGCGGCAGTTCGGCGACGATTTCAGGTGCAGGCTCGACAACCGGTTGCAGCACCGGCTCGGCGATCGGCAACACCACCGGCGCAGGTTCGGCGTCTATCACCGGCGCAGGCGTTGGCTCAGGAAGTGGCTGTGGCTGTTCGACGACGGGTTCCTGCGGCTTTTTGCGCAGCCATCCGAACAGGCTTTTCTTTTCACCAGCCGCAGCTGGGGTCTTCTTGTCGTCGTTGGAACCAAACATGGAGGACGGCTATCTCACGGTAGCGACGCGCCAACGGGCGCCCCGGCAAATAAAAATTCGATGCAGAACAGACTGCGATTGACCCAGCTTGTTCACGCGCAACATTTTGTCGAGGTGCTGATCGGCGCCTCAAGGAATCGGCTTCTCATAGGACTAAAGCAGCAATATCGGCGAAAACGCGGAATTCAGTTGATAAATATCCACCTTCCGTCGCAAACCCATTCAACCTGATCAAGCATAAAGGCCTGATAGGCGTGGCCGCCGCTAAAACGGATCAGTATCCTAGCACCCTCTCGCCCGCTGACGCTAAGACCATGCGGGCAGCCCCAAAGGTTTAAAAACGAATGAATGCTCTAGCCCGCCGCGCCGCAGGCCTGCTGCTCAGCACAGTTTGCCTGCCCCTTTCGGCCCTGGCGGCCGACCCGCAACCGACCCACGAATTCACCCTCGACAACGGCTTGAAGGTCGTCGTGCGCGAAGACCATCGCGCACCGGTGGTGGTTTCCCAGGTCTGGTACAAAGTTGGCTCCAGCTACGAGACGCCAGGTCAGACCGGCCTGTCCCATGCCCTGGAACACATGATGTTCAAGGGCAGCGAGAAAGTCGGCCCCGGCGAAGCGTCGCTGATCCTGCGCGACCTCGGTGCCGAAGAGAACGCCTTCACCAGCGACGACTTCACTGCGTACTACCAGGTCCTGGCCCGCGACCGCCTGGGCGTGGCCTTCGAACTTGAAGCCGACCGCATGGCCAGCCTGCGTCTGCCGCCCGACGAGTTCGCCCGGGAAATCGAAGTCATTAAAGAAGAACGGCGCCTGCGCACCGACGACAAACCCATGTCCAAGGCCTACGAGCGCTTCAAGGCCATGGCCTATCCGGCCAGCGGCTATCACACGCCGACCATTGGCTGGATGGCGGACCTGGACCGGATGAAAGTCGAAGAGCTGCGCCACTGGTACCAATCCTGGTACGTGCCGAACAACGCCACGCTGGTGGTGGTCGGCGACGTGACGCCGGACGAGGTCAAGACCCTGGCCCAGCGCTACTTCGGCCCGATCGCCAAACGCGAGGTGCCGGCGGCGAAGATTCCGCTGGAGCTGGCCGAGCCCGGCGAACGCCAGATCACCCTGCACGTCAAGACCCAATTACCCAGCCTGATGCTGGCCTTCAACGTACCGAGCATCGCGACCGCCGAAGACAAACGCCTGGTCAACGCCTTGCGCCTGATCTCGGCGCTGCTCGATGGCGGCTACAGCGGACGCATCCCGACTCAACTGGAGCGCGGCGAAGAACTGCTGTCCGGCGGTTCGTCGAGCTACGACGCCTATACCCGTGGCGACAGCCTGTTCACCCTGTCGGCCACCCCCAACAGCCAGAAGAAAAAGACCATCGCCCAAGCCGAAGCCGGGTTGTGGAAGCTGCTTGAGCAACTGAAGACCACCGCGCCGACCAGCGAAGAACTGGAACGCGTACGGGCCCAGGTCATCGCCGGGCTGGTCTACGAGCGTGATTCGATCACCAGCCAGGCCACGGCCATCGGCCAGCTGGAAACCGTCGGCCTGTCGTGGAAACTGATGGACAGCGAGCTCGCCGACCTGGAAAGCGTGACACCGCAAGATGTCCAGAACGCCGCCAAGCTGTATTTCACCCGCGAACGTCTCAGCGTCGCCCATGTACTGCCAGAGGAGACGACTCATGAGTGAGCGTAAAAAACCGCGCCTGGCCCTGTTCGGCCTGATCGCCGTCGCCCTGATCGGGTCGGCCGCGTTCTATTTTTCCAAGACCGACCAGACCAACGCCAGCGAGGCGCTGGACAAGGCCAAGGCCAGCCAGAAGCTGCAATCACTGACCGAGCTCAACGGCAAGGCGCCGAGCCACCGCAAGCTCGACGTGCAAACCTGGAACACCGCCGAAGGCGCCAAGGTGCTGTTCGTCGAAGCCCGCGAACTGCCGATGTTCGACATGCGCCTGATCTTTGCCGCCGGCAGCAGCCAGGACGGCGACGCACCAGGCCTGGCGCTGCTGACCAATGCCATGCTCAACGAAGGCGTGGCCGGCAAGGATGTCAGCGTCATCGCCCAGGGTTTTGAAGGGCTGGGGGCCGATTTCGGCAACGGCGCCTACAAGGACATGGCGGTTGCCTCCCTGCGCAGCCTCAGTGCTGCAGACAAGCGTGAGCCGGCGCTGAAGCTGTTCGCCGAAGTCGTCGGCAAACCGACCTTCCCCGCCGACTCGTTTACCCGCATCAAGAACCAGATGCTCGCGGGCTTCGAATACCAGAAACAGAACCCCGGCAAACTCGCCAGCCTTGAACTGATGAACCGCTTGTACGGCGATCATCCCTACGCGCACGCCAGCGATGGCACGGCGCAGACCGTTCCGGCCGTTACCCTCGCGCAATTGCGCGCGTTCCACCAGAAAGCCTATGCCGCGGGCAACGTGGTGATCGCGCTGGTCGGCGACCTGTCCCGCGCCGAAGCCGAAGCCATTGCCGCGCAGGTCAGCGCCGCCCTGCCCAAAGGTCCGGCCCTGCCGAAGATCGAGCAACCCGCCGAACCCAAGGCCAGCATCGGCCACATCGAGTTCCCGTCCAAGCAGACCAACCTGATGCTCGCGCAACTGGGCATCGACCGTGACGATCCGGATTTCGCGGCCCTGTCCATGGGCAACCAGATCCTCGGCGGTGGCGGTTTCGGTACCCGATTGATGAGCGAAGTACGCGAAAAACGTGGCCTGGCGTATGGTGTGTACTCGGGTTTCAGCCCGATGCAGGCACGCGGTCCGTTCATGATCAACCTGCAGACCCGCGCCGAAATGAGCGAAGGCACCCTGAAACTGGTGCAGGATGTGCTCGCCGACTACCTCAAGACCGGCCCGACCGAAAAAGAACTCGACGACGCCAAGCGCGAACTGGCCGGCAGCTTCCCGCTGTCCACCGCCAGCAACGCCGATATCGTCGGCCAGCTGGGCGCGATCGGCTTCTACAACTTGCCGCTCAGTCACCTGGAAGACTTCATGCAGCAGTCGCAGAACCTGACCGTCGAGCAGGTCAAGGCGGCCATGAACAAACACCTGAGCACGGATAAACTGGTCATCGTCAGCGCTGGCCCGACCGTGCCGCAAAAGCCGTTACCGGCCCCAACTGATAAACCCGCCGAGCAGCCGCTCGGGGTTCCGGAGCATTAATGGCCACTTCTCGTCCGAAAAAACCGGTCCACAACGTCCACAACGGCGTGAACCAGCTGCGCATCATCGGCGGCGAATGGCGCAGCCGCAAACTGAGCTTCCCTGACGCGCCGGGCCTGCGCCCGACGCCGGACCGGGTGCGTGAAACCCTGTTCAACTGGCTCGCACCCTACGTCCCGGGCGCCAAGGTGCTCGATCCGTTCACCGGCAGCGGCGCGCTGTTTCTCGAAGCCCTGTCCCGCGGCGCCGCCATGGGCCAGGCGCTGGATGCCAGCAGCCTTGCGGTGTCCAGCCTCAAGGAGCATCTGGGTACGCTGCGCTGCACCACCGGCCAGGTCCAGACCGCCGACGCCCTGCGCTATCTGGAAACCCAGCCAGCGGTCGCCTACGACCTGGTCTTCCTCGACCCGCCGTTCAACCAGAACCTGCTGCCCGCCGTCTGCGCGCTGCTCGAAGAGCGCCAGTGGCTGGCCGAAGATGCCTGGGTGTACACCGAAAGCGAAAGCGCGCCGTCGACCCTCGGCCTGCCAGGCAACTGGCGCCTGCACCGGGAGCAAAAATCCGGGCGGGTCTATTATTCGTTATGGCAACGTATGGCAGAGATCGCCGGTTAATCGACCGGCCTGAACAAGGCGCGCGCCTCAATGCAGGCGTGCGCCACTGCATCGAGACGAATCGTGTCCCATCCGCCAGATCGCTTCACCCCGGCCTTCGGCCTCGGCAATCCGCACTTGCAGACCTTGTGGGGTCCGCTGTGGCGCAAAACCACCCACCTCGAACGTGAACGTGAGCGCCTGTGGCTCGAAGATGGCGACTTCCTCGACCTCGACTGGCATGGCCCGCACAGTGCCGATGCGCCTTTGGTGCTGGTGTTGCACGGGCTGACCGGTTCGTCGAATTCGCCTTACGTCGCCGGGATACAAAAAGCCCTGGGTGACCAAGGCTGGGCCAGTGTCGCGCTGAACTGGCGCGGCTGCTCCGGCGAACCCAACCTGCTGCCGCGCAGCTACCATTCCGGCGCCAGTGAAGACCTGGCCGAAACCATCAGGCACCTGCGGGCCAAGCGTCCGCTCGCGCCGCTGTATGCCGTCGGGTATTCCCTGGGTGGCAATGTGCTGCTCAAGCACCTGGGCGAAACCGGCAGTGCCAGCGGCGTACGCGGTGCGGTGGCGGTGTCGGTGCCGTTTCGCCTGGACCAGTGCGCCGACCGCATCGGCCAGGGTTTCTCCAAGGTCTATCAGGCGCACTTCATGCGCGAGATGCTGGCCTACATCAAGAACAAGCAACGCCAGTTCCAGCACGACGGGCGCGAGGACGGCCTCGCGGCCCTCGCTGCGCTGGGCTCCCTGGAAAACATGCGCACGTTCTGGGATTTCGATGGCCGGGTGACCGCACCGCTCAATGGTTTCACTGACGCCGAGGATTATTATCGCCGCGCCTCGAGCCGCTACTTCCTCGGCGAGATCTGTACGCCAACCCTGATCATTCAGGCCGCCGATGACCCCTTCGTATTCCCCCATAGCCTGCCGCAAGCCGACGAATTGTCGGCTTGCACGCAATTCGAATTGCAGGCCCGGGGCGGGCACGTCGGGTTCGTCGATGGCTCGTTCCGCCAACCGGGGTACTACCTGGAACGGCGTATCCCGCAGTGGCTGGCCAGCATGGGTCGCGAGTAGGCCATGGGCATTGCGCAGGGCGAATCCATCCACTTCTGGCAAACGGCGCCGTTGGCCGGGATCGAGCTGTTGTCGGCCCGCTACATCGAGCAGCGCTTCGCCCCTCACGTGCACGATGGCTATGTGATCGGCATGATCATGGCCGGCGCCCAGCGTTACCGTTATCGCGGCGCCGAACACCTGGCAGGCAGCGGCACCCTGGTGCTGATCAACCCCGATGAACTGCACACAGGCCACAAGGGCACGGAAGACGGCTGGTTGTACCGGGCGTTTTACCCAGACAGCGGGCAGATGCTGTCGCTGCTGGCCGAACTCGAATTGCCCACCCACCATCTGCCGGCGTTCGGCGCCACCTTGTACCGCGATCCGGATCTGGTGAACGGCTTCTGCCAATTGCATCGCTTGCTGGAAAGCCCGGCCACCGCACTGCAACAACAGACGGCCTGGCGAGAACTGGTGCTGTCACTGCTGCAGCGTCACGCAGCGGTTCCTGATGCCGGCAAACCGGGCAAGGAACACCGGGCGGTGACATTGGCCAAGGATCTGCTGCACGCGCAATTGGCGGCGCCGCCCTCGCTTGAAGAACTGGCAGCGGCGGTGAACCTGTCGCCCTTCCACTTCGCCCGGGTGTTCCGCCGCGCCACCGGCATGCCGCCGCACACCTGGTTGATGCAACAGCGCATCGCTAGGGCGCGGGGGTTATTGCAGGGTGGTTGCTTGCCTCTGGAAGTGGCGACGCAACTGGGGTTCGCCGACCAGAGTCATCTGAGTCGGCAGTTCAAGCAGGTGTATGGGGTGGGGCCTGGGGCGTATCGCAATGCGCGCCTTTAAAAGATCACAGCCTGCGGCAGCTCCTACAGGTCGACGCAAACCCATGTAGGAGCTGCCGCAGGCTGCGATCTTTTGATCTTCATTCGCCAGTGGCGATCCCGCGAGCAGGATCATTGATCCACTCGCTCCACGACCCGGCATACAGCGCCGCCAACGGATAACCCGCCAGGCACAACGCGAACAGGTTATGGCACGCCGTCACGCCGGACCCGCAGTACGCCACCAGATCGGCCGGCGAGCGATCACCCAGCTTCGCGGCAAAACGCTGCTTGAGCTGCTCGGCTGGCAGGAACCGCCCGTCGCTGCCCAGGTTGTCGGTGAAGGCCGCACATTGCGCACCGGGGATGTGCCCGGCAATCGGATCGATCGGTTCGACTTCGCCCTTGAAGCGCGGCAAGGCGCGGGCATCGAGCAGGGTCAGTTCGGGTCGGGCCAGACGCTTGTGCAACTGCTCGGCGCTGAGGACCAACGCGTTGTCCGGTTTCCCGGTAAAGGTGCCACGGCTGTTCGACGCAGGATCGAGGCTCAGGGGCAGCCCCGCCGCGTGCCAGGCCTTGAGGCCGCCATCGAGGATGAACACCCCGTCACGCTTGCCCAGCCAGGCCAGCAGCCACCAGGCCCGCGCCGCGAAAGCACCCGGGCCATCGTCGTACAAGACCACTTCGCTGTCGGCGTTGATGCCCCAGGCTTGCAGGCGCTCGATCAGGTCCGCCGGCTCGGGCAATGGATGACGCCCGGTCACACCCTTGACCACTTTTCCACTCAGATCACGCTCAAGATCGGCAAAAGCCGACCCGCCGATGTGCCCTTGCGCATAGCTGCGCTGGCCATAATCCAGGTCTTCGAGGGCAAAACGACAATCCAGAATCACCAACCCCGGCTGGTCCTTTTTCAGGTCCAGTGCTTGCGGGCTGATCAGTTGCGCAATGGGCATAACGGGCTCCTGTGATGGGCGATTTCGATCGTGCGGCAGGCTTTATTTCATACTTCTTCCAGCGCCTGGGCCAGCGGCACGTAAAACTCTTCAAACAGCGCAGCGACCGCATCACGCGCCTGGTCCGTGACGAACCCGGCCTCCAGCACCAGCACCTGGTAGACGCCGCGCTTGATGGCCTGCTCGCTGAGGTGGCTGGAGTTTTCCCGCGTGGTGCACAAAAAACGTACCCAGGAGGTGAGGATGATCCAGGCATTGATCGTCAGGGACTCGATCTGTACCCGATCCATCTTGAGGATGCCGGCGGCGACAAAACCTTCGTAGATGGCAGCGCCCTGAATCACGCAGCGCTGGGAAAAACGCCGGTAGCGGGCGGCCAGTTCCGGGTCACTGTCGAGCAGGTGCTCCAGGTCCCTGTGCAGGAACCGGTAGCGCCACATGGCCGACAACAGCTCCTTGAGGTAGAAACGCTTGTCTTCCACCGTGGCAGCGCGCCCATGTGGCGGACGCAGGAAACTGTCCACCAGGCTCTCATACTCACTGAACAGCACGGCGATGATCGCCTGCTTGTTAGGGAAGTGGTAGTACAGGTTGCCCGGAGAAATCTCCATATGGGCGGCGATGTGGTTGGTGCTGATGCTGCGCTCGCCCTGCTGGTTGAACAGCTCCAGGCTGTTCTGCACGATGCGCTCGCTGGTTTTGATCCGTGGGGCCATGGCTTGAGCTTAAATTCAGAGTGCGTTGAGGGGCATCTTACGGCCTATCCGCCAGCGGATAAAACAAAGCGATGCCGAGGAGAGCATTTGACTTTTTAGAGTATAGACTCTAAAAATGCCCTCATTACAATAAATCCGGAGCCGACCATGACTGCTGACATTTCCTACCTGCAAAATCTCCAGCAGCCTCTGGACGAGCTCCAGGCCCTGTTCGACGCACAGCGCGCGGCCTATGCCGGCAACCCGATGCCACCCGCGGCCCAGCGCCAGCAATGGCTCAAGGCACTACGGGATTTGCTGAACACCGAACGTCAGGCCCTGATCGATGCGATCAGCCAGGATTTCAGCCACCGCAGCGCCGATGAAACCCTGCTCGCCGAACTGATGCCCAGCCTGCACGGCATCCATTACGCCAGCCGCCACCTCAAGGGCTGGATGCGCGAGTCGCGGCGCAAGGTCGGTGTCGCCTTTCAGCCGGCCTCGGCGAAGGTGGTCTACCAGCCACTGGGCGTGGTCGGGGTGATCGTGCCGTGGAACTATCCGCTGTACCTGGCCATCGGGCCCTTGGTCGGTGCGTTGTCGGCGGGTAACCGGGTGATGCTCAAGCTCAGCGAATCGACCCCGGCCACCGGCTTGCTGCTCAAGGCATTGTTCGCGCGGATCTTCCCCGAAGACCTGGTGTGCGTGGTGCTGGGCGAAGCCGATATCGGCGTGGCGTTTTCGCGCCTGCCTTTCGATCACTTGCTGTTCACAGGCGCCACCAGCATCGGCAAGCACGTGATGCGCGCGGCGGCGGAAAACCTGACGCCGGTCACGCTGGAGCTGGGCGGCAAGTCCCCGGCCATCGTTTCCAAGGACGTACCGCTCAAGGATGCCGCCGAACGCATCGCGTTCGGCAAGACCCTCAATGCCGGCCAGACCTGCGTGGCCCCGGATTACGTGCTGGTGCCGGAAGATCGCGTCGACGCTTTCGTGGAGGCCTACCGGCAGGCGGTCCGCGGCTTTTATCCGACCCTCGCCGACAACCCGGACTACACCGCGATCATCAATGACCGACAACTGGCGCGACTCAATGGCTACGTCAGCGACGCCACCGACAAAGGTGCGCAGCTGATCCCGTTGTTCGATCAAGGCCAGGGCCGGCGCATGGGGCATAGCCTGCTGCTCAACGTCAGCGACGACATGACGGTGATGCAGGACGAGATCTTCGGCCCGCTGTTGCCGATCGTGCCGTACAAGCATCTGGACCAGGCGTTTGCCTACATCAACCAGCGCCCTCGCCCACTGGCGCTGTACTACTTCGGCTACGACAAGCGCGAACAGAACCGCGTGCTCAACGAGACCCACTCCGGCGGTGTATGCCTCAACGACACCCTGCTGCACGTGGCCCAGGATGACATGCCGTTCGGCGGCATCGGCGCTTCGGGCATGGGCCACTACCACGGCCACGAAGGTTTCCTGACCTTCAGCAAGGCCAAGGGCGTACTGATCAAGCAACGCTTCAACGCGGCGAAGCTGATCTACCCGCCCTACGGCAAATCCATTCAGAAACTGATCCAGAAGCTGTTTATCCGCTAACGATGGTCACCCTCGGGTAATAACAAGAATGCACCCAAGCCTGTCCGATACCCCCGCGCTGTCACGGCGCGGCCTGCTCAAATTCAGCCTCGGCGCCAGCGCCTTTCTTGCCACTGCCGGGTTGGGGGCCAGTCTGAGTGGCTGCTCATCGAGTTCGCCTGCCAGTGGTTTCGCGGCACTGCGCAGTGGCGACCTGGCGTTTCTGCGCGCCCTTGTCCCGGTGCTGCTTGAAGGCGCCGTGGCTGCCCAGCAGATGCCCGGCGCCGTCGAGGGCACCCTGAAAAGCCTCGATTACAACCTCGATCACCTGTCGCCGGAAATGCTCAAGCTCACCCGACAATTGTTCGACGTGCTGGGCATGGCCGTCACCCGCGGACCGCTGACCGGGATCTGGGGCAGTTGGGAAAACGCCGCTGCCGAGGATATACGGCACTTCCTCGATCGCTGGGAAAACAGCTCGTTGAGCCTGCTGCGCATGGGCCACAGTTCATTGGTGCAACTGGTGATGATGGCCTGGTATGGGCGCAAGGAATCGTGGGCGCATTGCGGGTATCCGGGGCCGCCGACGGTTTGAAACCGGGTCGCCCCCTTCGCGAGCAAGCCCGCTCCCACAGGTTTTCGATGTGTCTCACCTTTTGTGAACGACTCAACCCCTGTGGGAGCCGGGCTTGCCCGCGATGGCGTCAGCCGCCTCACCACCGCATCCAAACCATAACAATTAGAGAACATTAAGATGCCCGTACCCGACCCGTTCCGCGAAGGCATGGCCCGTGGCTGGAAAACCCACAACGGCGCCCAATTGACCCAGGACCTGACCCTCGAAGCGGATGTAGCGATCATCGGCAGCGGTGCCGGCGGCGGGACCACGGCCGAAATCCTCAGCACCGCCGGTTACAAGGTGCTGCTGATCGAGGAAGGCCCGCTCAAGACCAGCAGCGACTTCAAACTGCTCGAAGACCAGGCCTACGCCAGCCTCTATCAGGAAGGCATCGGCCGCATGAGCAAGGATGGCGCGATCACCATCCTCCAGGGCCGGGCGGTGGGCGGCACTACGCTGATCAACTGGACTTCGAGCTTTCGAACACCAGAACCCACGCTCGAACACTGGGCTAAAGAACACAATGTGAAGGGCCACTCCCCCGCTGAAATGGCGCCCTGGTTCGAAAAAATGGAACAGCGCCTGGGCGTCGCTCCATGGATGGTGCCGCCCAATGCCAACAACGACGTGATCCGCAAGGGCTGCGAGAAGCTCGGATATAGCTGGCATGTCATCCCACGCAATGTGCGCGGCTGCTGGAACCTCGGCTATTGCGGTATGGGCTGCCCGACCAACGCCAAGCAATCGATGATGGTCACGACCATTCCGGCCACCCTGGAAAACGGCGGCGAGCTGCTCTACCTGGCCCGCGCCGAAAAGCTCCTGATCAGCGGTGACAAGGTCACCGGCCTGCAATGCGTGGCAATGGACGAGCGTTGCGTCGAGCCCACCGGTCGCAAGATCATGGTCAAGGCGCGGCATTACGTGCTGGCGGGCGGCGGGATCAACAGCCCGGCATTGCTGCTGCGCTCCGGGGCACCCGACCCGCACCAACGCGTGGGCAAGCGCACCTTCCTGCACCCGGTGAACATGTCCGCCGCGTTGTTCGACGAAGTGGTCAACCCCTTCTATGGCGCGCCGCAGTCGATCTACTCCGACCATTTCCAATGGCAGGACGGCACCACCGGCAAAATGGCCTACAAACTGGAGGTTCCACCGCTGCACCCGGCATTGGCGACCACGCTGCTGGGCGGTTTCGGCCAGGAAAACGCGCAACACATGGCCAATCTGCCGCATACCCACGCCATGCTCGCGCTGCTGCGCGACGGTTTTCACCCCGACAGCCAGGGCGGCACTGTGCAGTTGCGCGGCGACGACACCCCCGTGCTCGATTATCAGGTGTCTGCCTATGCCTGGGACGGATTGCGCCGGGCCTTCCACAGCATGGCCGAAATCCAGTTTGCTGGCGGTGCCAGGGCCGTGATGCCGATGCACGCCGACGCGCGTTATGTGAACACCCTCGCCGAAGCCCGCACCCTGATCGACAGCCTGAGCCTGGAGTTGTATCGCACGCGGCTGGGCAGTGCGCATGTGATGGGCGGCTGCGCGATGGGCGAAGAGCCGAAAAATGCCGTCACCGACAGCCTCGGCCGGCATCATCAACTGGCCAATCTGTCGATTCATGACGGCTCGCTCTTCCCCACCAGTATTGGCGCAAACCCGCAGTTGTCGGTCTATGGGCTGACGGCGCAGCTGGCGACTTCCCTGGCCGAGCGTTTAAAAAACCCATGAAAAATACGATTATTCTGATCGTCTATAGTGCGTTCTTACCCAAAAGGCGACTTGGCCGACCGGTTAGGCTGCGATACCATCCGAGTCCCCAACGCACTCCCGCCAGGACGACGCGATGAACCGAGTGTTGTACCCAGGTACCTTCGACCCTATTACCAAGGGCCATGGCGATCTGGTCGAACGCGCCTCGCGCCTGTTCGATCACGTGATCATTGCTGTCGCCGCCAGCCCGAAGAAAAACCCGTTGTTTCCCATGGAACAGCGTGTGGAACTGGCTCGCGAGGTCACCAAACATCTGTCGAACGTAGAAGTCGTCGGCTTCTCGACGCTGCTGGCGCACTTTGCCAAAGAGCAGAATGCCAACGTGTTCCTGCGTGGTTTGCGCGCCGTGTCGGACTTCGAATACGAGTTCCAGTTGGCCAACATGAACCGCCAGCTGGCCCCGGATGTGGAAAGCCTGTTTCTTACCCCGTCCGAGCGTTATTCGTTCATTTCTTCGACCTTGGTCCGTGAAATTGCAGCCCTGGGCGGCGATATCACCAAGTTCGTGCACCCAGTGGTGGCGGACGCCCTGACCCAACGCTTCAAGAAGTAATACCCGGACTGTAGGACCCGGCTTGCGGGCGATCAATATTACGCGGTGTACCCTGACACACCGCCATCGCCAGTAAGCCGGCTCCTGCAGAACGTCGCGCCCGCGTGCATAGCGCTCACCAATGCGGCACAATTACGCGCATTGATTTATTGCGCCCGGGCCTGCCGCCCCGGCTGGAGTTAGCATGTCCCTGATCATCACCGACGATTGCATCAACTGCGACGTCTGCGAACCCGAGTGCCCCAACGCCGCCATTTCCCAGGGCGAAGAAATCTACGTGATCGACCCGAACCTGTGCACCCAGTGCGTCGGCCACTACGACGAACCGCAGTGCCAGCAGGTCTGCCCGGTGGATTGCATTCCGCTGGACGAAGCCCATCCGGAGACTGAAGAGCAGTTGATGGAGAAGTACCGCAAGATTACCGGCAAGGCTTGAAAGATCGCAGCCTGCGGCAGCTCCTACAGAGATCGCATTCCCCTGTAGGAGCTGCCGAAGGCTGCGATCTTTTGCTTTTCAGGTCTGACAGCGCGGGCAAAACACGCTGGCGCGCTGTCCGAGTTTCACCTCACGCAACTGCGTACCACAGACCTTGCAGTGCTCGGCACCACGGCCGTACACGAACAGCTCCTGCTGGAAATAGCCCGGCTGCCCATCCCCGCCGATAAAGTCGCGCAGCGTGGTGCCGCCACGCTCGATGGCGGCTGCCAGGATGCGCTTGATCTCGATCGCCAGCTTCAGATACCGCGCCCGGGAAATGCTCCCGGCTTCGCGACGCGGGTCGATACCAGCGGCGAACAACGCTTCGGTCGCATAGATATTGCCGACGCCGACCACCACCGCGTTGTCCATGATGAACGGCTTGACCGCCATCGAGCGCCCGCGGGACAGCTGGAACAGCCGCTCGCCGTCGAACAGGTCGGTCAGCGGCTCCGGCCCCAGGCGAATCAGCAGCTCATGATTGAGCGGATCGAGGCTCCACAGCATTGCACCGAACCGCCGCGGGTCGGTGTAGCGCAAGGCCAGGCCCGATTCCAGCTCGATATCCACATGCTCATGCTTGGCGGCCGGCAGGCCGGCTTCCACCAGGCGCAAATTCCCCGACATGCCCAAATGGCTGATCAAGGTGCCGACCTCGGCATTGATCAACAGGTACTTGGCGCGCCGCTCCACCAACACGATGCGCTGGCCCGACAGACGCACATCGAGGTCTTCGGGAATCGGCCAGCGCAGGCGCCGATCACGCACGATCACCCGGCTGACGCGCTGGCCTTCCAGGTGCGGCGCAATCCCGCGGCGGGTGGTTTCGACTTCTGGCAGTTCAGGCATGGGGCTCTCGAATCAGGCGCTCGGTGAGAAGAGATTCGCCACTCAGCGGTGAGCGCCGAGGTCGCGAATCGTCTGCTTGAGGGTTTCGAAATCGTAATCCGAGAGGCCGACGTAATCGAGCACCAAATGACCGATGCTGTTCCACTCGTGGTCTTCGGGCTGGTTGCCCAGCACCCGGTAAGACGCACAAATATGCTCGGCCATTTTCAGGATCGCCAACAGGTTTTTCAGGGCACTGTTGCGCGATGACTCATCGCTGAATATCGCCAGGGCATTGTGATGATTGGCGATCGCGGCAGACACGTGATCCGGCAGGCGCCAGGACTTGGCCGTGTAGTACCCGACCACGGCGTGGTTGGTATTGAACGCCTGGTTCTCGGTGTCCACCACCCGGCAATCGGGACCGGCGTTGGCATAGGCCTGTTCCAGCACGCTCATGTAGTTGGGGAACCGCTGCAGCATCAGCGGCACGCCACAATCGTGGAACAGCCCCAGGGCATAGGCTTCGTCGCCGGCCTGGGCGCCAATGCGCTTGGCCAGGGTCAGGCAGGTCATCGCCACGTCCTGGGCGGTGTCCCAGAACCGGTTCAGGGTGACGATGGTGTCGTCGTTCATCTCGCCCTTGATCGACTGCGCGTTGATCAGGTTGATGATCGAACGGCTGCCCAGCAGATTCACCGCGCGCTGGATCGAAGCGATCTTGTTGCTCAGGCCGTAATACGGCGAGTTGACGATTTTCAGCAGGGAGCCAGAGAGCCCCGGGTCCTGGGAAATCAGCTTCGCGATCACTTCCAGATCCGGGTCGGGCATGTACTGCTCCATCTGCAGATCCACCATGATCTGCGGTTGGGCCGGCACACTGATGCCTTGCAGGGATTGCTGGATTTGTTCGGGCGTCAGCTCTTGGGACATAAGTACACACTCTGGGACAGGCGCAGATTCTAACCTTTATGACATTGGATCCGACATACCAGCGAGCACATCGCCGGAACTTTCATTCCAGACCTGGCTTCGGACTTTGTAACGCTCACGGGCGAATCATTCTCTCAAGTCAGGAGCTTTTTCATGTCCAATTCCCTGATTGGCAAGCGCGTCGCGATACTGGTAACCAATGGATTCGAACAGGTCGAATTGACCGGACCGAAAGACGCACTGGAGCAGGCGGGTGCCCGGGTCGACATACTTTCCGCGAAGGAAGGCCAGGTCAAAGGCTGGAACCACGATAAACCGGCGGACGACTTCAAGGTCGACCGGACCTTCCGCTCGGCCAGCATCGAAGAATACGACGCCGTGGTCCTGCCGGGCGGCGTGCAGAATTCCGACACCATCCGCATCGACCAGGATGCCCAGCACCTGGTCAAGATGGGCACCTCTGCCGGCAAGCCGATCGCGGTCATCTGCCATGGCGGCTGGCTGCTGGTTTCGGCCGGGCTGGTCAATGGCAAGACCATGACCAGCTACAAGACGCTCAAGGACGACCTGGTGAATGCCGGTGCCCACTGGGTCGACAAGGAAGTGGTCACCGACGGAACACTGATCAGCAGCCGCCAGCCGGATGACATTCCGGCGTTCAACCGTGAGTTGATTCAGCTGTTGTCGGCGTAGTACCCAAAACCGCTATCGCGAGCAAGCTCGCTCCCACAGGGCAACGTATTCCCCTGTGGGAGCGGGCTTGCTCGCGAAGAGGCCATCAGCGTTTCATCGCCCATAGAACCCGCCACAAGCTTCAACACGCTATACTCCCGCTCTTTTTTCCGGAGCGACGTCATGTCCCTGCCTAGCCTGCGCCTCAAAGCCAACGCCGACCGCCGTCTGCGCAACGGTCATTTGTGGGTCTACAGCAACGAAATCGATGTAGCCGCGACCCCTTTGCACGGTTTCAAGGCCGGCGACCAGGCGATCCTCGAAGCCGCCGGCGGCAAGCCGCTGGGCATCGTCGCCATGAGCCCGAACAACCTGATCTGCGCGCGCCTGCTGTCGCGCGACATCAAGCTACCGCTCGACAAATCGCTGCTGGTGCATCGCCTCAACGTGGCCCTGTCGCTGCGCGAGCGGCTGTTCGACAAACCGTTCTATCGCCTGGTCTACGGCGACTCCGACCTGCTGCCAGGCCTGGTGGTCGACCGTTTCGGCGACATCCTGGTGGTGCAGATCGCCTCGGCGACCATGGAAGCCCACAAAGACGACGTGATCGCGGCACTGACCCAGGTGCTCAAGCCAAGCGGCATCCTGTTCAAGAACGACTCCGCCGCCCGTGACGCCGAAGGCCTCACCCGCTACGTCGAAACCGTCTTCGGCCTGGTGCCGGAGTGGGTCGCGCTGGAAGAGAACGGCGTGAAATTCGAAGCGCCGGTCATCCAGGGCCAGAAAACCGGCTGGTTCTACGACCACCGCATGAACCGCGCACGCCTGGCACCCTACGCCAAGGGCAAGCGCGTACTCGACCTGTACAGCTACATCGGCGGCTGGGGCGTGCAAGCGGCCGCGTTCGGCGCCAGTGAAGTGTTCTGCGTCGATGCCTCGGCCTTCGCCCTCGACGGCGTCGAGCGCAACGCCGCACTGAACGGTTTCGCCGAAAAAATGACCTGCATCGAAGGCGACGTTTTCGAAGCCCTGAAAGAGCTGAAAGCCAGCGAAGAGCGCTTCGACGTGATCGTGGCCGACCCGCCCGCGTTCATCAAACGCAAGAAAGACATGAAAAACGGCGAAGGCGCCTACCGCCGCCTGAACGAGCAAGCCATGCGCCTGCTCACCAAGGACGGCATCCTGTTCAGTGCATCGTGCTCGATGCACCTGCCCGAAGACGACCTGCAGAACATCCTGCTGACCAGCGCCCGCCACCTGGATCGCAATATCCAGATGCTCGAACGCGGCGGCCAGGGCCCGGATCATCCGGTGCACCCGGCGATTGCCGAGACGCGTTACATCAAGAGCATCACCTGCCGGTTGCTGCCAAACAGCTAAAACCGCAATCCACTGTAGGAGCGTCGACCGGCTGCTCCTACAGTAGATTCAGACTTGTCCTACGCTCTCCCGCATTGACTTCAGCCCTCATCAAATCAATCCTCGCCTCCCCCCTCGCGGATCGAGAGCGAAGTTTGATGAATCGCCCCATTCACGCCAAAGAAAAATCGTCGTTCATCCTGTTGTTGATGGCCATGACGCTCCTCGCCGTATTCCCTCTCGACGTGGTTCTACCCTCGTTTCCCGCGCTGTCCGAGCACTTTCGTACCACCCCCACCGATATCGCCTTGTCGGTCAGCCTCTTTGCCATCGGCCTGGCGTTTTCGTTGCTGTTGATCGGGCCGCTGTCGGATATGTTCGGGCGCAAGAAGCTGTTGCTCGGAGGAATAGCCTTGGCGGCAGTGGGTGCGACGGGCTGTCTGTTCGCCAGTGATTTCACCTGGTTCCTGGTATTTCGCGTGGTGCAGGCGGTGGGCTGCGGGTCGTTTGCCTTGTCTCAGGCGCTGGTTCAGGACTTGTTCGCCGGCCGGGAGCTGGAGCGCCTGCGGATCTGGATGACCACCGCCGGCGGGATTTTCATCTCCAGTTCGCCGCTGATGGGCACCTGGCTGCAGTTGCATCTGGGTTGGCAGGGCAGTTTTTATGTCTTCATCAGCCTGGCGATCATTGTCTGGTTGAGATCCTGGTTCCTGCTTAGGGAAAGCCGCAGCAGTGAACGCGCACCACGGCGATTTTTCGGCGCCTATTGGCTGCTCCTTTCGGACATCCGTTTTACCGGTTACTGGCTGATTTCCGCCCTCGCCTTCGCCTGCCATTTCTCCTTTCTCATCATCTCACCGATCATTTTCATGGAGCACCTGGACCTTTCCGCCTACCAGTTCGCCTGGGCGCTGCTGTTATATGGTGCGGCCTATGTGATCGGCGGGGTTGTTGCCAGCATCCTGCATCGCCATCTGGAAGGCGGCACGCAAATCATCATCGGCCTGGGTCTGATCGCCCTGTCGGGGCTGGTGATGCTGTGGCTGGCCTGGCAGTTCGGCCTGTCGGCTGCCACTGTGCTGATCCCCATGCTGATCTGTACCGCGGGCACCACCGTTTCCCGGCCCATCGCCAACTCCAGGGCGATGAGTCTCTACCCGCAACACGCCGGCACCTCGACCTCGGCCGGCAGCCTGATGATTTTCATGTGTGGCGGCTTGGTCAGTGCGGTGATCAATCTGGCCAGCGAACACCTGACCACCGCGCTGGGCTTGTGCTTTTTGATCCTGAGCGCGGTGGGGCTGGGATTGAACGCTTTGATCAGTCGGCGTGCGTTGAGCAGTAGCAAAATAACCACGACGGTGTAGGCCGCACGTCTCGTGATGGCTGTCTGCACGCTCGCAGCCATTCCCTCCTGCCGCCAGCCGTGTAGAATCGCGAACATTCATCGCCAGTCATCCCCGGCGGGTTTATGAGCTCAAGCTGAAGCGCGCGGCGATCCCGCAAAGTTATCGGCAACTTCCGGACACGCGGCCATTTCTGAGTGTTCCAGACGTCAATAGAAGCTCACTTCCCTTTTGATACCTGATTAGCCGCCCGGAGTGCTTCATGCCTGATTACCGCTCGAAAACATCCACCCATGGCCGCAACATGGCCGGCGCCCGCGCACTGTGGCGCGCAACGGGGATGAAAGATGACGACTTCAAAAAGCCGATCATCGCCATTGCCAACTCCTTCACCCAGTTCGTACCGGGCCACGTGCACCTGAAAGACCTGGGCCAACTGGTCGCCCGCGAAATCGAACGCGCTGGCGGTGTGGCAAAAGAATTCAACACCATCGCCGTCGATGACGGCATCGCCATGGGCCACGACGGCATGCTGTACTCGCTGCCGAGCCGCGAGATCATCGCCGACTCCGTCGAATACATGGTCAACGCCCACTGCGCCGACGCCATCGTTTGCATCTCCAACTGCGACAAGATCACCCCTGGCATGCTGATGGCGTCCCTGCGCCTGAACATCCCGGTGATCTTCGTGTCCGGCGGCCCGATGGAAGCCGGCAAGACCAAACTCGCCAGCCACGGTCTCGACCTGGTCGACGCCATGGTGATCGCCGCCGATTCCAGCGCTTCTGACGAGAAAGTCGCTGAATACGAGCGTAGCGCCTGCCCGACCTGCGGTTCTTGCTCCGGCATGTTCACCGCCAACTCGATGAACTGCCTGGTCGAGGCCTTGGGCCTGGCATTGCCGGGCAACGGTTCGACCCTGGCCACTCACAGTGACCGCGAGCAGCTGTTCCTGCAGGCCGGGCGCACCATCGTCGAGCTGTGCAAGCGTTACTACGGTGAGAACGATGAGTCGGTGTTGCCGCGCAACATCGCCAACTTCCAGGCGTTCGAGAACGCCATGACCCTGGACATCGCCATGGGCGGTTCCACCAACACCATCCTGCACCTGCTGGCCGCTGCCCAGGAAGCCGAGATCGATTTCGACCTGCGCGACATCGACCGCCTGTCCCGTCACGTGCCGCAACTGTGCAAGGTCGCGCCGAACATCCAGAAGTACCACATGGAAGACGTGCACCGCGCCGGCGGGATCTTCAGCATCCTCGGTTCGCTGGCCCGTGGCGGCTTGCTGCACACCCAGCTGCCGACCGTGCACAGCCGCAGCATGGAAGAAGCCATCGCCAAGTGGGACATCACCCAGACCACCGACGAAGCCGTGCACCACTTCTTCAAGGCAGGTCCCGCAGGCATCCCGACGCAAACCGCGTTCAGCCAGTCGACCCGTTGGGACACCCTGGACGACGACCGTGAAAACGGCTGCATCCGCAGCGTCGAACACGCCTACTCGCAAGAAGGCGGCCTGGCCGTTCTCTACGGCAACATCGCCCTGGACGGCTGCGTGGTGAAAACCGCCGGCGTCGACGAGTCGATCCACGTGTTCGAAGGCAACGCGAAGATCTTCGAAAGCCAGGACAGCGCCGTACGCGGCATCCTCGCCGACGAAGTGAAGGAAGGCGACATCGTCATCATCCGCTACGAAGGCCCGAAAGGCGGCCCGGGCATGCAGGAAATGCTCTACCCGACTTCCTACCTGAAATCCAAAGGCCTGGGCAAAGCCTGCGCCCTGCTCACCGACGGCCGTTTCTCCGGCGGCACCTCGGGCCTGTCCATCGGCCACGCTTCGCCTGAAGCGGCTGCCGGTGGCGCGATTGGCCTGGTGCAGGACGGCGACAAGGTACTGATCGACATCCCGAACCGCTCGATCAACCTGTTGGTCAGCGACGAAGAACTGGCCGCACGCCGGGTCGAGCAGGACAAGAAAGGCTGGAAACCGGTGGAAGTGCGTCCACGTAAAGTGACTACTGCACTGAAGGCTTACGCCCTGCTCGCGACCAGTGCCGACAAGGGTGCTGTGCGTAACAAGGCGATGCTTGACGGGCTGTAAGGCTTAAGCGTCGAACAAAAAATGCCCCGCCAAGTGCGGGGCATTTTTTTGCCTGCGTTAATCCTGCGGGTCGAGGTTATCCAGCGCCTGGTTAACCGCCAGCTCGCCCAGCATGATGACCTGGGCAATCCCCAGCATCGTGCTGCGTTGAGAGCCTTCCAGCAGTGCGGCGAAATCGCTGGCCATGACATTGGCCGAGGCGAGGGATTCGCAGGCGTGGGCCAGGAGGGTTTCGGTGTCGAGGCCGGGGGCGATGATGAAGGTTCGGCTGGGTTTTCGTGGGGTGGCGTTGATTTGGGTGGACAGGTTGTCGGTGTCCGGTGGATCAGGGGTAATTTTCAGCATTGATGATTCTCCTGGAGGTAAGGAGCCATCACCTTCGCTACCAAACGAAAGGTGGCAGCCATACGCAGGTTGGTAGACCGGTCCAGGGAGCCGGCGCGCTCGAAAGCGCCCCACGCATGACCACCATAGAAGCAGAGACGAAAAAACCTGCCAAAGGTGTAGTCATGCGCCTGGAAATCCGGGCTACCAAACCCGATCGCTGATGGGCAGCGACGCGCAGAAGATAGAACCCGCCAAACAGGCGCACAAGTCGGCGGATTCTGAAGTAGTCGTAGTCCGTTACGCAAGAACGCGCAGGCTGCGACAGTAGGAAGAAGTTGAGCAAGCAGAGGCTTTCATTGCCCCGGCTGACCTCATCGCGAGCAGACTCGCTCCCACAATGGGTCTTCAGCGGACAAGCCATGTGTGACCAATAGGGATCAAACTGTAGGAGCGAGCTTGCTCGCGATGAACGCAAGGACACCGCGTAAAACCAGGAAGTACGCGTTATCGTTAACGACCATCGCGAGCAAGCTCGCTCCTACAGTGAATCAAAACCCTTACTGGATTTCTTGCGGTGTAACGATCACCCAATTCTTGTCTGCGGTCACCGGCAAGCCTTCCTTGGCCTGGGCCGCGGCGCTCTTGGCCATCATGCCCTGGATCTGGGTCATGTACTTGTCCTTGCGGTTGACCCACAGGTGGATGCCGCCCTTGGCCACGTCGACGCTGTGGAACAGCATGTAGCCATCGCTGGTGGGGGTATCGCCGCCGACCAGGACCGGTTTTTTCCATTCATCGATGTAGGTCAGGATTGCCGCTTGTTTACCCGCCATCCAGGTCGCCGGGGTCCACAGGTACGGGGTCAGTTCCAGGCCCAGGTTGGCCTTCTCGTCATATTTGCCGGCGGTGATCTGCTTGCGCGCGGTGGTCAACTCACCGGTCTTGGTGTCCTTGAGCAGCAGCGACACGCCGATCACGTTCTGCGGTTTGACGTTGTAGCCGTACTTCGGATCGGCCGCGACCATGCGCACCAGCTCTTCGGAGGCGGCGGTCATGACATAGACCTCGATGCCGTTCTCCATCAGTTTGTTGTAGAGCTCTTGCTGGCCGGTGAAGATTTTCGGCGGATTGACGTCGAGTTTCTTGACCACATCACCTTCGTAATAAGTGGCCGGCACCGGTTTGCCGGACGCCATCATCTCGTCGACATAGCCCTTGAGTTCTTGCAGCGTAAAGCCGGAGAACACTTGCGCGACCCATGGATAACACACCATGTCGTCGACTTCGCAGAGGCGGTAGTAATAGCTGAACAGGCTTTCCTTGTGGTCGGCGGTGTCCTTGAACGGCATCAGTTTCAGGGAGGGGTCGAGCTTGTCGCGGGTGATCAGGCCCTTGTTTTCCATGAACGGCAACAAAGACTCTTCAAGGTCGTAGCGGTAACTGGTGTTGTCCATGTCGAACACCGCGTAGTTACCCTTGTTGGCATTGGCCGCGATCATCGCGTCCAGCGCCTTGGCCTGATCGGCTGGCCAGTGCTTCAGATCCGTGGCGAGTACCTGGCCGGCAAGGCCCAGGCAAAGTACGGCAACCAGATATTTCGGTGCGAACTTCATCTGCGTTTCTCCCTGAGTGAAAGAGATCGACGCTAACAAATAAGTGTGACAGTCCTCGTCTGTCAGCGACCGCCAACGTGCGTATCGCGTCAGCTGCATCCCCGAGAGCGACACCGGCTTATTCCAAAAACGACAGTCACCAGACGTTTTTGATATTAATTCATTGTAAATCAAGCTGTTAGGCTTGCCGGTTCGCAGCTGCCCCGGAAGGTAGCTGGCACAAGTCACTTTCGGAGTCCTCATGAATCTGCCGCTGATTCTCAATCTGCTGGTGTTCCTCGCCCTGCTCCTGGGCCTGGCACAAACCCGCCACACCACCTGGAGCCTGGCGAAAAAAGTCCTGCTCGCCCTGGTGCTGGGCGTGGCGTTCGGTGTGGCGTTGCACACTGTCTACGGTGCCGGTAACCCGGTGTTGAAAGCCTCGATCGGCTGGTTCGACCTGGTGGGCAACGGTTATGTGCAGCTATTGCAAATGATCGTGATCCCGCTGGTATTCGCCTCGATCCTCAGCGCTGTGGCTCGCCTGCACAACGCCTCGTCGCTAGGCAAGATCAGCTTCCTGACCATTGGCACGCTGCTGTTCACCACCGCCATCGCGGCCTTGATCGGCATCGGCCTGACCAACCTGTTCGGCCTGACCGCCGAGGGCCTGGTGGCCGGCACCCAGGAAATGGCGCGCCTGCAAACCATCCAGACCGACTACGCCGGCAAGGTCGCGGACCTCAATGTGCCGCAGTTGCTGCTGTCGTTCATTCCGCAAAACCCCTTCGCCGACCTGGCGCGGGCCAAGCCGACGTCGATCATCAGCGTGGTGATCTTTGCGGCGTTCCTCGGGGTCGCGGCGTTGCAGCTGCTCAAGGATGACGTGGAAAAAGGTCAGAAAGTGATCAACGCCATCGACACCCTGCAAGCCTGGGTGATGCGCCTGGTTCGCCTGGTGATGAAGCTGACCCCTTACGGCGTACTGGCGCTGATGACCAAGGTGGTCGCTGGGTCCAACCTGCAGGACATCATCAAGCTCGGCAGTTTCGTGGTGGTGTCCTACATCGGCCTGGGCCTGATGTTTGTGGTGCATGGCGTGCTGGTGTCGGCGGCGGGGATCAACCCGCTGCGGTTCTTCCGCAAGATCTGGCCGGTGCTGACATTTGCGTTTACCAGCCGTTCGAGCGCCGCGACCATCCCGCTGAGCATCGAAGCGCAGACCAGCCGCCTGGGCATCCCGCAGTCCATCGCCAGTTTCGCCGCTTCGTTCGGCGCGACCATTGGCCAGAACGGCTGCGCCGGCCTGTATCCGGCGATGTTGGCGGTGATGGTGGCGCCGACCGTGGGCATCAACCCATTGGACCCGTTGTGGATCGCGACGCTGGTGGCGATCGTGACCTTGAGTTCGGCCGGTGTGGCGGGCGTTGGCGGCGGCGCGACCTTTGCCGCGTTGATCGTGTTGCCGGCGATGGGTTTGCCGGTGTCACTGGTGGCGTTGCTGATTTCGGTCGAGCCGTTGATTGATATGGGGCGCACGGCGTTGAACGTCAGTGGTTCGATGACGGCCGGGGCGATTACCAGCCAGGTGATGCAGCAGACGGATAAAGAGTTGCTGGATGCGGATGAGCATTCGGCGTTGGCGCACGCTTGAATTCTTGAGCGTCTGAGCAGGCCTCATCGCCAGCAGGCTGGCTCCCACAGGGGTTTTGGGTGATGACACAATCTGTGTTTCTCCTCAAACCCACTGTGGGAGCCAGCCTGCTGGCGATGCTTTTAGACTTTCTCCCAAACCTCAAATGTGTACGCCGGTTTGTCACCTTCGGGCGGATTCAATTTATCCCACACCAGCTTCCATTGTTTCGAATCGAACTCTGGGAACCACGCATCACCTTCTGGACTCAACGCGACACTGGTCAGATACAGCCGATCAGCGTGTGACAACCCTTGCGCATACAATTGAGCGCCACCAATCAACATAACTTCGTCGACACATTGCTCACGAGCCCACTCTTCAGCTCGAACTACCGCAGCTTCCAGCGACGGATAAACCTCTGCACCTTCCAACTGCAGTTCCGCTTGACGGCTGACCACGATGTTCAAGCGGCCGGGTAGCGGACGGCCGAGGGAATCCCAAGTTTTGCGACCCATGATGATCGGCTTGCCAAGCGTTGTTTCTTTGAAGTACTTGAAATCCCCCGGCAGGTGCCAGGGCATGCTGTTATTCACGCCAATCACTCGATTTTCACCGAGAGCTGCGATCAGACTTAGAGTAAGAGTTTTTTTCATGCTGACGAGGATACCAGAGGCTCAACATCTCGCAACGGCCCCCCCGACCAGCGCCACAGCGGTTATGCTCACAGTTCAATTAAGCGACGGGATGCCGCGTGACTGAACTGAATACTCTCTGGCTGACAGAAACCATCCGCCTGCGCGAAGAACACGCCGGTCCCCTGGAAGATCTGGAAGCCAACCGATTGGCCCGCAGCGCCGGCGGCGATCTGCCGACGCGCATTCAACGCCGCGCCCTGTGGCTGGCCGAGCGCGATGGCCTGAGCGATGCACTCAAACACTGGCAACAAGGCGCGCGACTGGCGCTGATCGTTATGGCGGTGCTGGCCGTGGTCAGCGGCGCCGGCCTGGCCTTTGCCGCCATGGGCGACGGCCTGCACCCGGTGAATGTGTTCTGGGCGCTGGGCAGCCTGCTCGGGCTCAACCTGATCCTGCTGCTGAGTTGGGCCCTGGGCCTGGTGTTTGCCGGCGAACACGGCGCCAGCCTCGGGCGCCTGTGGTTGTGGCTCAGCGAAAAACTCGCCCGGGACGCCAAGGCCGCGCAACTGGCACCGGCCCTGCTGCTGTTGCTGCAACGCCGGAAACTCAATCGCTGGGCCATCGGCGTACTGGTCAATGGCCTGTGGTTATTGGCGATGCTCAGTGCCCTGGTGATTCTGTTGACGTTGATGGCCACCCGACGCTACGGCTTCGTCTGGGAAACCACGATCCTCAGTGCCGACACCTTCATTGCCGTGACCCAGGCCCTCGGCGCGCTACCGGCCTTGCTCGGCTTCAGCGTGCCCACCGAGGAAATGATCCGCGCCAGTGGCGACGCCGCACTGAACATCGAAAGTGCCCGCCAAGCCTGGGCGGCGTGGTTGGTGGGTGTGTTACTGGTCTACGGCGTGGCGCCGCGCCTGGTGTTGGCGCTGTTTTGTCTGTGGCGCTGGAAGTCCGGCCGCACAAGCCTGCAGCTTGACCTGAACCTGCCAGGTTATGCCCAACTGCGCGAACGGCTGATGCCCACCAGCGAACGCCTGGGTGTCAGCGATGCCGCGCCAGCACAACTTCATCGAGTGCAAAGCGGCGTCAGCGAACAGCACAGCGATGGCGCACTCTTGGTCGCCATCGAGCTGGACGACGACCGTCCGTGGCCGCCCCAACTGGCGAAGAACGTCAGCAACGCCGGGATCCTCGACAGCCGCGAATCGCGCAACAAACTCCTCGAGCAACTGAGCCGTTTTCCTCCTGCGCGCCTGGCGATCGCGTGCGATCCACGGCGCTCGCCGGATCGCGGCAGCCTGGCGCTGATCGCCGAACTGGCCCGCAGCGCCAGCGCCACCCGCGTGTGGTTGTTGCAGGCGCCGCCCGGGGAAGCGCTGGATGCCGAACGCCTGGGCGACTGGCATGTGGCGCTGCAACAGCTGGAATTGCCGTTCGCCGATTGCGCTCCGATGAACTGGCTGGAGACGGGTCATGACTGACACCAGCAAGCAGCCCCTGAAACTCGCCGTGGTCGGCCACACCAACGTCGGCAAAACCTCGTTGTTGCGCACCCTGACCCGCGATGTCGGTTTCGGCGAAGTGTCCCACCGCCCCAGCACCACGCGGCATGTCGAAGGCGCGCGGTTGTCGGTGGACGGCGAGCCCTTGCTGGATCTCTACGACACCCCGGGACTGGAAGACGCCATCGCCCTGCTCGACTACCTCGAACGCCTGGAGCGTCCCGGCGAGCGACTGGATGGCCCGGCGCGGCTGGCGCGTTTTCTTGAGGGCAGCGAAGCCCGGCAGCGTTTCGAACAGGAGGCCAAGGTGCTGCGCCAGTTGCTGGCGTCGGACGCCGGGCTCTATGTGATCGACGCCCGGGAACCGGTCCTGGCCAAGTATCGCGATGAGCTGGAAGTGCTGGCCAGCTGCGGCAAACCCCTGCTGCCGGTGCTGAATTTTGTCAGCAGCGCCAACCACCGCGAGCCGGCGTGGCGTGAAGCCCTGGCGCGCCTTGGTTTGCATGCGCTGGTTCGCTTCGACAGCGTCGCACCGCCGGAGGATGGCGAACGCCGGCTCTATGAAAGCCTGGCGCTGCTGCTGGAAACCGCACGGCCACAACTGGAACGCCTGATCGCCGACCAGCAGGCACAACGCCTGGCCCGTGAGCGCAGCGCCGTGCGCCTGATTGCCGAATTGCTGATCGATTGCGCCGCGTGCCGGCGCAGCGTTGTCAGCGATGTGCAGCAGGAACAGCAGGCGATCGATGAGCTGCGCAAAGCCGTACGCCAACGCGAGCAGCGTTGTGTCGAAGCGCTGCTCAAGCTCTACGCGTTTCGCCCGCAGGACGCCGCGGCCAGTGATCTGCCGCTGCTCGATGGACGTTGGGGCGATGACTTGTTCAACCCCGAAACCCTCAAGCAACTGGGCGTGCGGGTGGGCGGTGGTATCGCTGCCGGTGCCGCCGCGGGGGCCGGCGTCGACTTGCTGGTCGGCGGCCTGACGCTCGGTGCTGCCGCGCTGGCCGGGGCGATCGCCGGCGGCGCCCTGCAAACCGCGCGCAGTTATGGCAGCCGCTTGCTGGGCAAGATCAAGGGCCAGCGCGAACTGACTGTGGATGACAGCGTGTTGCGGCTGTTGGCGTTGCGTCAGCGGCAACTGCTGCAAGCGCTGAACGCCCGTGGGCATGCGGCGATGGACAGCATTCAGGTGGCCACGCCGCAGGACAAGAGTTGGCGGGAAGGTAAATTGCCCGAGGCCCTGAACAGGGCGCGGGCGCATCCGCAGTGGTCTTCGCTTAATGCGCATCCGAAGTTGAATCAGGCGGAGCGGCAGGAGCAGGTTGAGGTACTTGCGCAGCAGCTCTAGTGGCCTGACCGGCCTCTTCGCGAGCAACTCGGTATCACAGGCTTTACGCCGCCAGCAGGCGCGATGCTTTGCCCTTCAACACCGCCAGATCAATCACCGGCACATGCATCTCCTTGGCCAGCTCATCCCACTGACGCATGCGCAAACTGACCGCGCACAACGGGTCCTGCTCGAATGCATCGGCCTCGGCCTCGGACATCACGCCGCCCTGATATTCCAAGGTGCGACGGCTGGCTTCGCTCAGACGCTCGTAATACCCCGGCTCTCTGAGCGTCAGATAGCGCTTGGCTTGAACGTGATATTCCACCAACCGCGCCATCCGCTCGCTGAAACCTGCACGGCGCAAATAATCAGCGCCCAACCGCTCATGACTCACTATGCCGAAGCCGCCCATGTTCTCGGCACTGTCGGTACAGATATGCCCGATGTCGTGAAAAAACGCTGCCAACACCACTTCGTCATCGAAGCCTTCGGCCATCGCCAGTTGCGCGGCCTGGGACATGTGCTCGATCTGCGACACCGGCTCGCCGATGTAGTCGCTGCCACCGAAGCGCTCGTACAAAGCGAACACTTCGGCGATTACCTGCTCGTTGCGTTGCATCAGATTTCTCCCAACAGGGTGGCGACGTTACGTTCGGCCATGGCCGGCCCGACACTCATGCCGACGCCGGTGTGCATCAATGCCACAGCCAGGCCTTTTGCCGGACGCAGGAACGAAAACGGTCCCGGCCCCTGTGAACCATAGACACCCTGCCAGCGTTCGACCACTTGCACTTTGCAGCCCAGCGTTTGCTCGGCCAACTCGATCATCCAGTCGTCGACCTGCTCGGCATTGAAGGGCGACGGATCACTGCCGTAATGGTGGGAGTCGCCAATGATCAACTCGCCATAGGGCGTCGGGCTGATCAGCAGGTGAATGCCGTGTTCATCCAGGTGCGGCACGTGCCGGAGAATCTCGGCCTGCACCGCCGCGGCTTCGGGCAAATCGGCGAAGGCACCGTAATGCACGCAGCTCAAACCGGTGAGCACTGCGTGTTGCAGGTTAAGGTTGATCTGCGGCCGGGCGCGGAGCATCTGCAGGCGGCAGATTTGCGGGGCGAGCTGGGCGAGCTGCTCGGCCAGCAACGTCTGATAGTCGTGACCGGAACAGAGGATAATCTGCTCGGCACTGAAACTGCCGGCGGTGCTGTGCAGGCGACCCGGTTCGATGTCGCGCACCAGGGTGGAGAAGTGAAACTCGACGCCCAGGTCGCGACGCAAAAAGTCGATCAGCGCCGGAATCGCTTCGCGCGAATACAGTTGCTGGTCGTCCATGCCGTGCAACGCCGCGCGGTGATGGCGGAACTGGCCGTTGTACAGATCACCCAGTTGGGCGTCACGCAGCAGCTCGACGCGGTAGCCGTGTTCCACGGCGCGACCGGCGCAAAAGGCTTCCAGCAACTGTTCTTCGGCTTCGGTGCGGGCGAACAGGTATGAGCCGTTGCGCTTGAGTTGCAGGCCGGCGAGCTGCGCCCAGTCGCCCCAGATGTCGCGACTGGCCCGGGCCAGCTCCAGCATCGGGCCCGGGGGTTGGCCGGTGACCAATGCCTGGCCGAAGTTGCGCACCGATGCGCCTAGAGGCGTTGCGCTGCGTTCGAAAACCCTGACCTTGAGACCGCGCTTGGCGGCGGCATAGGCATGGGACAGGCCCAGGATGCCGGCGCCGATGATCAGCATGTCGTTGTGTTGTGTCATCTAGAGGTGTCCTGAATTCAAAGCCGCTTTCGCTGGCAAGCCAGCTCCTACAGGGGTATGCGTTTACCTGTAGGAGCTGGCTTGCCAGCGAAGAGGCCCTGTCAGCCGATGAAGATCTTACTTGGCCGCCACTTTCTCGGACTTGCCGTCATAACGCTTGCGCCATTCGGTCAGGATCTCGTCGCGGTTTTTCGAAGCCCAGGCGAAGTCGTTCTTGATCAAACGCTGCTCGTAGTCCGCTGGCAGTTCGGTCTGCGGCTTGGCAATGCCTGGCTGCGCAAGAACCGCGAAGTTCTCCTTGTACAGATCCATCGCTTCGGCGCTGGCGGAGAAATCAGCCAGTTTCTTCGCCGCTTCTTCATGTGGAGTGCCCTTGATCACGGCCGTCGCTTCGATCTCCCAGCCCAGGCCTTCCTTCGGCAGGATGATGTCCAGCGGTGCGCCTTGGCGTTTCAGCTGAACAGCCGGGTATTCAAAGGAAATGCCGATCGGGAATTCCCCTGCCGCCGCCAGTTTGCAAGGCTTGGAACCAGAGTGAACGTACTGGCCGATGTTCTGGTGCAGGCCGTCCATGTACGCCCAGCCCTGCTTCTCGCCGAAAGTCTGCAGCCAGGCGCTGACGTCGAGGAAACCGGTGCCGGACGATGCCGGGTTAGGCATGACGATCTTGCCTTTGTATTCAGGCTTGGTCAGGTCCTGCCAGCTCACGGGCTTGGTCAGGCCCTGTTTCTCGGCTTCGACGGTGTTGAAGCAAATGGTCGCGGCCCAGACGTCCATACCGACCCATGCAGGTGGGTTGGCGGCGTCGCGATAGTTGGCGCCGATCTTGCCCAGGTCTTTTGGCGCGTAGCTTTGCAGCATGCCTTGCTGGTCGAGGATCGCCAGGCTCGAAGCGGCCAGGCCCCACACGGCGTCAGCCTGCGGACGGGCTTTTTCGGCCAGCAGTTTGGCGGTGATGATGCCGGTGGAATCGCGCACCCATTTGATCTCGACGTCCGGGTTGGCCTTTTCGAAAGCTTCTTTGTAGGTCTTCAGCTGTTCGGCTTCGAGGGCGGTGTACACCGTCAACTCGGTTTTCGCCGCAAAGGCGTTCAGGCTGAAAGCGGTGAGGACAGCAGCGGCCAGGGCCATAGGCTTGAACATGATCTTTTCCTGTATTTGAGTTGAGGGTATGAATCAGTGACCGGGCGCGGTCTGCCGCCAGGCTTGCGAGCGGCGCAGCAAACCGCGCGAAGCCCAGGCCAGCAGCAGGGACACGCCCGCCGAGGTGAACAGAATCAGGGTCGACATCGCCGCCGCACCGCCGACGTTGCCGGCGTCGTCCATGTTCAGCACCGCCACCGCCGCGAGGATGGTGTCGGGGCTGTAGAGGAAGATCGCCGCCGAGACGGTGGTCATGGCCGAGACGAACAGGTAGCGCACGATGTCCAGCAGCGCGGGCAGACAGATCGGCACGGTGACCCGCAGGTAGTGCCGATACAGCGGCGCCTTGAGCGACAGCGCGGCGGCTTCGAACTCGGCATCGAGTTGGCGCAGCGCGGTGGTGGCGGTCATTTGCGCAGTGGTCAAATAGTGAGCAATGGTGCAGACCACTAACAGCGTCATGGTCCCGTAGAGCACGTGCAGCGGGTTGCCGGTGAGGTTGAAGAAGAAGACGTAACCCAGCCCCAGCACCAGCCCCGGCACCGCCATCGGTACGAAACTGAGCATTCGCAGGGTCAGGTTAAGCCCGCGTTGGCCCCTGGTTTTTTCCATCAGGTAGGCACCGGTGAAAATCAGCACACTGCCGATCAGCGCCGTGCACAACGCCATCTTCACGCTGTTGCCATAGGCCAGCCAGCCACCGCCAGCGGTTTCGTTGAACTGGTAGTGGTTGAGCGACAGCGACAGGTTGTACGGCCAGAACTTCACCAGGGACGAGAACACCGCCATGCCGAACACCAGCAGCAATGCGCTGCAGATCAGCAGGACCACGACCAGGTAGCAGCCGTCGCGCAGTTTCGAGGGCGCAGGCTTGAACACCTGGGCACGACCGCTCATGGAATCGCCATGACGGCGACGCAACCAGGCATCGACCCCGAAGCTGAACAGCGCCGGCAGCAACAGCACCATGCCGATCAATGCGCCGCGACCGAACTGTTGCTGGCCGACCACCGCCTTGTAGGCTTCCAGCGCCAGCACCTGATAGTCGCCACCGACCACCACGGGTACGCCGAAGTCAGTGATGGTCAGGGTGAACACCAGGCAGAACGCGGCGAATACCGCCTGGCGGGTCGCTGGCCAGGTGATGCTGCGGAAGGCTTTTGCCGGGCTGGCACCCATGCTGGAAGCGGCATCGAACAGGCGCGCATCCGCCAGGGACAGGGCCGACAGCAGGATCATCAAGGCATGCGGAAAGGTGTAGATGACTTCACCGAGCACAATGCCCCAGAAGCCGTAGATGTTGTCCGAGAGCAAGCTACGCAGCATGCCCTGGTTGCCGAACAGGTACACCAGCGCGATGCCGGGCAGCATCGACGGCGCCATCAACGGCAGCAGTGAAATGCCACGCCAGATGCCTTTGCCGGGAATCAGGGTGCGTTGCAGCGCGTAGGCAAACAGGTAGGCCAGCGGTACGACAATGGCCGCCACGCTGAGGGACACCTTCAGGCTGTTGCCGAGCAACCAGTGGAAGTTCTCGCTGGTCACCAGCTCTTTGGCAGCGACCCAACCACCCCCCTGCCCGGCCTCGGCGCTGAAGCCACGCCAGAAGATCGCCAGCAACGGCATCAATACGGCGACGCCCAACAACGCCAGCAGAAGGACTTTGCCGCCGACCACGAACAGCCGGTCGCCGATCTCGGCACGGGAAGTCTGCCGCACCTGATTTTGCGGCAGCGGCAGCGCGATATTCGCGCTCATCAGGCAAACACCTGCAGGCTGCGTGGCGGCAAGGCGACCATGATCTGCTGGGCGCCCAGGCGCGGCATGGCTTCCGGTGCCAGCTCCGCCAACAGCGCATGACCCGGCAATTGATCGAGTTCGAAACTCATGCGGCAACGGTTACCGAGGAAGGTGATTTCCCGAACCTTGGCCGGGAACAGGTTTTCCTCGTGCACCAGCGGGTTGACGTTGATCGCTTCCGGACGGCAGAACAGACGGCCCGACGCGGTCTTGGCGCCGCCATCGGCGAGGCGCATGCTCATCCCGCCGACCTGGGCGTGGTTGTCGCTGCTGCGCTGGAACGGCAACCAGTTGCCCTGGCCGACGAACTCCGCCACGAACGGCGTGGCCGGACGGTTGTAGATTTCCTGCGGCGTGGCGTACTGCTCGACCTTGCCGTTGTTCATCACGGCAATGCGGTCGGCCATCAGCATGGCCTCGTCCTGATTGTGGGTGACCATCAGGGTGGTGATGCCGAGGCTGCGTTGCAGCTGGCGCAGCTCGGTGCACAGGTGCTCACGCACGCGGGCATCGAGGGCCGACATCGGTTCGTCCAGCAGCAACAAAGAAGGTGCCGGGGCCAAGGCGCGAGCCAGCGCCACGCGCTGCTGCTGGCCGCCGGACAATTGGCCGGGGTACTTTTTCTCGCTGCCGCCAAGGCCCACCAGTTCCAGCATCTGGCCAACGCGCTGGCGCACCTGGTCGCGACCACTGCCGGCCAGGCCGTAGGCAATATTGGCTTCGACGGTGAGATTGGGAAACAGCGCGTAGGACTGAAACAGAATGCCGTAGTCTCGCGCCTGGGGCGCCAGGTGGGAAACGTCGCGATCGCCCAGGTACAGCTCGCCGCTGTCCTGCTTCTCCAGACCGGCGATGCAACGCAGCAAGGTGGTTTTGCCACAGCCCGAAGGGCCCAACAGGCACACCAGTTCACCGGCCGCCACGTCGAGGGAAACATTGTCCAGCGCGGTAAAGGCGCCAAAGCGCTTCTGTACACCGCGCACCTTCATGGGCGCGCCGGGGTTGGTCAGGGCGGTTGCGATCGAGTTGTTCATGGACGGACCTCATCTGGCAGATGGGGCCATCCTAGGGTTGTAATGCGTCCGTCATGTGGCAGTAAGGCAAAAACTGCCGATAGTGGTATTCGAGGATTTTGGTTCGGTGTCTGTGCTGACCCCTTCGCTGGCAAGCCAGCTCCTACAGTTTATCGCATTCCCCTGTAGGAGCTGGCTTGCCAGCGAAGAGGACCGAACAATCACCGCAGAGCTCAGGCCGGAGACATTTCCTGCGCCAACCCCAGGAACGCCGCCGGCAACCGGGCGTTTTTTCTATCTTTGAGGCAGTACAGATATTCAGGAATCTGCGGCGCATCCTCGATCGTCAGCACCCGCAACTGCGGATCGTGCGGCACTTCCTGGCGGGCGATGATGCTGATGCCGATGTTGCGCAACACCGCCTCGCGGATCGACTCGCGGCTGCCGATTTCCAGCAGCGGCCCGAAACACACACCGGCGCTCGCGAGCAATTCTTCGGTCAAACGACGGGTGGTCGAACCCGGTTCGCGCATCAACAAGGTATGCCCCGCCAAGGCACCCAGCGACACGTGATCGTGAACCGCCAGCGGATGATTGCGATGCACCGCCAGCACCAGCGGATCACTGCCGAGCACCCGCCGAATCAGCCGCGCATCCTCCAGCAACTGCGAGGACGCCGCGACATCGACCCGATAGTCCTCGAGCGCTTCCAGCACTTGCTGGGAGTTGCCGATCTCCACCGACACTTCCACCTGCGGCAGGCGCTCGCGGAAGGTCTTCACCAGGTCAAGGATGTAATACGGCGCCGTGGCGGCAATGCGCAACGCGCCTTGGACCTGCCCGCTGTTGCGCAGGAAAAACTCGATGTCGGCTTCCTGCTGCAGCAGCGCCTTGACCATCGGCAACAGCCGCGCACCCTCATCGCTGACGCTGAGACGGCGGCCGCCTCGGTAGAACAATTCAACCGAGTACTGGCTTTCCAGGTTGCGAATCTGGGTGGTCACCGTGGGTTGGCTCAAGCCGAGCTTTTTCGCTGCCAAGGTGATGCTGCCCAGGCGGGCAACCATGTAAAACGCCTTCAGCTCGGCACTCAGCACAACCGTCCCTCATCGTCTATTTGCGCAACAGGCGCAGTCCATTGAACACCACCAACAGGCTCACGCCCATGTCGGCAAACACCGCCATCCACATGGTAGCGAGCCCGGCGAAGGTTACCCCAAGAAAGATCGCCTTGATCACCAATGCCAGGGCGATGTTCTGCTTGAGGATGCTCGAGGTCTGGCGCGACAGGCGAATGAACGCCGGGATTTTACGCAGATCGTCGTCCATCAGGGCGACATCCGCGGTTTCGATGGCCGTGTCGGTACCCGCGGCCGCCATGGCGAAACCAATTTCGGAACGGGCCAATCCCGGCGCGTCATTGATGCCGTCACCCACCATGCCGACGTTATGCCCTTTGGCATACAGCGCTTCGATCGCCTGCAACTTGTCGCTGGGCAGCAGATCGCCCTTGGCCTCGTCGATGCCGACCTGGGCGGCAATCGCCTGGGCGGTGTGCACGTTGTCGCCCGTGAGCATCAGGGTCTTGATGCCCAGCTCATGCAGCTGCTGGATCGCTTCGCGGCTGGATTCCTTCACCGTGTCGGCCACGGCGAACAGCGCTAAAGGACCGGATTGATCTAGCAGCAGTACTACGGATTTACCCTGCTTTTCCAGCGCGAACAGCTTCTCCTCCAGCTCGGGCGAGCACAGGTTCAGCTCTTCCACCAGCCGATGGTTGCCCAGGTGATAGGTCTGACCATTGATATCACCGCGCACCCCGCGCCCGGCCAGTGCCTCGAAATTATCCACAACCAACGGCGCGAGTTGTTTATCCACAGCCGCATTGGCGATGGCCAGCGACACCGGGTGATCCGAACGACCGGCCAGCGCGGCGGCAAGCGCCGGAGCAGATTCGTCGGCAGTCGGGTCAAGCGACAGATAATCGGTCTGCACCGGCTTGCCATGGGTGATGGTTCCGGTTTTATCCAGCGCCAGGTAGTCGAGCTTGTAGCCGCCTTCCAGATAAACGCCGCCCTTCACCAGAATGCCCTTGCGCGCGGCGGCGGCGAGCCCACTGACGATGGTCACCGGGGTGGAAATCACCAGTGCGCAGGGGCACGCGACCACCAGCAAGACCAGTGCGCGATAGATCCAGTCGAACCACAACGCGTCCATGAACAGTGGCGGAATCACTGCCACTGCGAGGGCTAGGATGAACACGGCCGGCGTGTAGATTTTCGAAAACTGGTCAACGAATCGCTGGGTGGGTGCCCGCGCGCCTTGAGCCTGTTCGACGGCGTGGATGATCCGCGCCAGCGTCGAATGGTTCGCTTCAGCAGTCACGGCATATTCAAGGGAACCGGCCTGATTGATGGTGCCAGCGAACACCTTGTCGCCAACTGATTTCTCCACCGGCAGGCTTTCACCGGTGATCGGCGCCTGGTCGATGGTCGAACTGCCGGACACAACTTCACCGTCCAGACCGATGCGCTCGCCAGGTCGCACCCTCACCCGCGCACCGAGCTGGATGGTTTTGACATCTTGCGTGGTCCAGCTGCCATCGGCCTGCAACACCGTGGCCTGTTCCGGGGTCATCTGCATCAGGCCGCTGATGGCGTTGCGCGCCCGGTCCAGGGATTTGGCCTCGATCAACTCGGCCACGGTGAACAGGAACATCACCATCGCCGCTTCCGGCCACTGCCCGATGAGGATCGCGCCGGTCACGGCGATACTCATCAGTGCGTTGATGTTCAGGTTGAGGTTCTTAAGCGCGATCCAGCCTTTTTTATAGGTACCGAGGCCGCCGCTGAGGATCGAGACCAGCGCAATGATCGCTACCACCCAGTTAGGCGCAGCGTTGGTGAAATGGATGACTTCGGCGGCCAGCGCGCCAATGCCCGACAGCGCCAGGGGCCACCAGGGCTTTTTCTCTGGGGCCGGCGCGGGTGATTCAACGCCCTTCTCTATCGGCTCGGCCTGCATGCCGAGGGACTTGATGGCGTCGATGATCGGCGCGGTGCTCGGCAGGTCATGGGTGACGCCCAACACACGGTTGATCAGGTTGAATTCCAGCTGCTGCACACCCGCCAGCTTGCCGAGTTTGTTCTGGATCAGTGTTTGCTCGGTCGGACAATCCATGGCCTCAATGCGGAAACTGCTCAGCCGCGCGCCAGCGGTCGGCGTTTCGCTCAACTTGATCAGCGATGGTGCTGCTTTCGACGAACAGCAGGAATCACCATGACTGCCATGGGCATGTTTCTGCACAGGCTGCAGTTTGTGGCTGTGATCGTGCTCAGCCTCGGGTTTGTGGGTATGAAGGGAATCGCTCATCAGGTCGCGTCCTTGAAGGTGCCTGTTGCCAAGTAAAGACCCTGTAGCCACTATAGGGTCAAGCACCCATTTGGAGATTGCCGTCATGAAGATTGGAGAACTCGCCAAACTCACCGACTGCGCCGTAGAAACCATCCGCTACTACGAACGCGAGAACCTGCTGCCGGAGCCGGCCCGCAGTGACGGCAACTACCGCGTCTATACACAGGCCCACGCCGAACGCCTGACCTTCATCCGCAACTGCCGCACCCTCGACATGACCCTCGAGGAAATCCGCAGCCTGCTGGCCTTTCGCGACAGTCCGCAGGATCAGTGTGAAAGCGTGAATGCGTTGATCGACGAGCACATCCACCACGTCAAGGCGCGGATCGATGGGTTGATGGCGTTGCAGACACAGTTGCTCAACCTGCGCCAACGCTGTGGTGAAGGGCCGGATGTCGATCAGTGCGGGATTTTGCAGCGGTTGGAGGTGAGTGGCGGGGTTGTGGCGACGGAGGTGGAGCATTCCCATGTCGGGAGAAGTCATGGGCATTGAGGACGCCATCGCTGGCAAGCCAGCTCCTACAGGTTCGGTGTGATCCTGTAGGAGCTGGCTTGCCAGCGATCACCGCGAAGCGGTGCCAGTCAGACGGCCATTGGCGCGGTCATCGGTGCGTGGTGCTGGTAGCCCTCAAGCGAGAAATCGCTCGGCTCCACCAACTCCAGCCACTCCGGCTGATAAACACCGGTCTTGGCAAACTCCGGCACACGGTCACTGATCACCAGTTTCGGCATCGGGAACGGCTCGCGCTTGAGCTGTTCGTTGAGCATGTCCAGGTGATTTTCGTAGACGTGGGCATCACCGATGAAATAGGTGAACCAGCGCGGCGTGTAGCCGGTCAGGCGCCCGATCAGGCTCAGCAACGCGGCGCCTTCGGTGAGGTTGAACGGCGTGCCCAGGCCCAGGTCGTTGGAACGGATGTAGAGGGTCAGGGAAATCTCCCTGGTCTCTACATTCGGGTGGAACTGGTACAGCAGATGGCACGGCGGCAAGGCCATTTCATCGAGCTGGGCGACGTTCCAGCCGTGGAACAGGATGCGGCGGCTGCCCGGGTCCTTGATGATGGTGTCGACGCACTGGCGAACCTGGTCGATGGCCTTGTACAGCACCACGTAGGCCTGGCCATCTTCTTCGCCTTCGGCGATCTGGCGGTAGCCTTGCTTCAGGGTCTGCTCGATGGCGGCCGGGTTGCTCACCGGGATCTGTTTGTATGCCGGCCATTTGCGCCATTGCACGCCGTAGATTTCACCGAGGTCGTCTTCACCCTGGCGGAACGGGTTGGCCAGCCACTGGGCGTTTTCGTTGGCGTTCTGGTCCCAGACCTTGCAGCCCAACGCACGGAATTCGGCGGCATTGTTCACGCCACGCAGGAACCCGCACATTTCGCCGATGGCCGATTTAAAGGCCATCTTGCGCGTGGTGATCGCCGGGAAACCTTCCTTCAGGTCGTAGCGCAGCATCGCGCCCGGAAAGCTGATGGTGTTCACGCTCGTGCGGTTGGCCTGTTTGGTGCCGTTCTTGATGACGTGGGCGACCAGTTCGAGATATTGCTTCATGAGTTACCTGTGTCCTTGAACCCGCAGCCATCGCTACGGGGTTCGAATTTTATACGGCTGCCGCTGGAGTTGCCGGGGCGCGGTGATACGCCAGCCAGATCAGGAACAGCCCGCCGACGATCATCGGTACGCACAGCACCTGGCCCATGGTCAGCCAGTTCCAGGCCAGATAGCCCAGTTGCGCATCCGGGACGCGGACGAATTCGACGATGAAACGGAAGATGCCATAGAACAGCGCGAACATCCCCGACACCGCCATGGTCGGCCGCGGCTTGCGCGAGTACAGCCAGAGGATCAGGAACAGCGCCACGCCTTCGAGCGCGAACTGATACAGCTGCGAGGGGTGACGCGCCAGTTGCGCCGGGTCGGTCGGGAAGACCATCGCCCACGGCACGTCGGTTGCCTTGCCCCATAACTCGGCGTTGATGAAGTTGCCGATACGTCCGGCGCCCAGGCCGATCGGCACCATCGGCGCGACGAAATCCATCAGCTGGAAAAACGACTTGTTGTTCTTTTTACCGAACCACAAGGCCGCCAGCATCACGCCGATGAAGCCGCCGTGGAACGACATGCCGCCCTTCCACACTTCAAAGATCAGCAGCGGGTTGGCGATATAGGCGCTCAGGTCGTAGAACAGCACGTAGCCCAACCTGCCGCCGACGATCACCCCCATCGACATCCAGAACACCATGTCGGAGAGCTTCTCCTTGGTCCAGGTCGGGTCGAAGCGGTTCAACCGGCGCGACGCCAGCAGCCAGGCGCCGCCGATGCCGATCAGGTACATCAACCCGTACCAGTGGATTTTCAGCGGACCGATGGCCAGGGCCACCGGGTCGATCTGCGGGTAAGGCAGCATTGCGACTCCTCATGAGTTCAAATCAATTCCCGGGCGACGCTGCCACCTCAGGATTAAGCCAGGATTGTGCTGCCCGTCAGAGCAGATGCTTCAGACTAGAAAGCTCAGACCGACGCAGAACAGCAAAGCGGCAAACAGTCTTTTCAGCAACCTGGGCGACAGATTGTGCGCCAGTCGCGCGCCGAAGCGGGCGAAGACCATGCTGGTCAGGGCAATGCCCAACAACGCCGGCAAATAAATGAAACCGAGACTATGGGCTGGCAGCAATGGATCGTGCCAGCCCAGAATCATGAAAAATAATGCACTGGACAATGCAATCGGCAGGCCGCAGGCCGATGACGTCGCCACCGCTTGCTGCATCGGCACGCTGCGCCAGGTCAGGAACGGCACGGTCAGCGAACCGCCGCCAATGCCGAAAATCGCCGAAGCCCAGCCAATCACGCTGCCGGCAACAGTCAGACCGACTTTCCCCGGCACCGTTCGGCTGGCCTTGGGCCTGAGGTCCAACGCCAGCTGCGCGGCGATGACCAGGGCGAACACGCCGATGATCTTTTGCAGGTTGGGCCCGGAGATCGCTTCGGCGGTCAGTGCGCCAAAACCCGCACCGATCAGGATACCCAGGGTCATCCACGCAAAAACTGGCCAGCGCACCGCCCCGCGGCGGTGATGCTCACGAATGGCGTTGACCGAGGTAAAGATGATCGTCGCCAGCGAGGTGCCCACGGCCAGGTGCGTGAGGATCGACGGATCAAATCCCTGCGCTTTGAAACTGAACACCAGCACCGGGACGATGATGATTCCACCCCCCACGCCGAACAGCCCGGCCAGCACTCCGGCACAGGCGCCAAGCGCCAGATAGAGCAGAAATTCCATGCTGTTTCCCCACCCAACCCCAAAACCGGAGCGGCATGGTAACGGATGCATGGCCTCGGGCTCCACTGGATGGCGATGGATACCCGCACCATGACTGCGTAGAGTGGGCAAAAAACACACAGGGATCACCTTATGTGCCTGATTGTTTTCGCCTGGCGACCGGGCCACGCCCAACCGCTGATCGTGGCGGCCAACCGCGACGAATTCTATGCCCGCCCCAGCCTGCCGCTGGCGCAATGGCCCGAAGCTCCGCAGGTGCACGCCGGGCGCGACCTGGAGGCGGGTGGCACCTGGCTGGGTGTCGGCGCCAATGGGCGTTTTGCTGCGCTGACCAACATCCGCGACCCGCATCGACCGCCGGGGCGCCGGTCTCGCGGTGAACTGGTGGCAGGATTCCTCACCAAAGACCTGCCAATTGACGACTATTTAGACGACGTTGTCGCCCGTTCGCCGGAATATGGCGGGTTTAACCTGCTGATCGGCAACGCCAACGAGCTGTGGCACTTCAATGCCCGGGAATCGGAAGCAGTGATGCTGCCACCGGGGGTCTACGGCCTGTCGAACGCCGGGCTGGATACGCCGTGGCCGAAACTGCTCAAGGCCAGGGCGGCGTTGAGTGAGGTGCTGGATGATCCGCAACCCCAGGCGTTGTTGGCCTTGCTGAACGACCCGCAGACCGCACCCTTTGCCGAGTTGCCGGATACCGGGGTGGGGCTGGCGACAGAGACGTTGCTGTCGAGTGTGTTCATTGCCAGCCAGAGTTATGGCACGCGGGCGAGTACGGCGTTGATTGTGCAGGCGGATGGGTCGCGGCGTTTGGTTGAACGGAGTTTCGGGCCGTATGGGGGGCATCTTGGGGAAGTGGAAATCAGGATTTAGTTGCGTTGTCCGTGCCGGCCCCTTCGCGAGCAAGCCCGCTCCCACATTAGATCTATGAACGACGCAAATCCCCTGTAGGAGCTGGCTTGCCAGCGATGAGGCCCTCAGCGTTTCAGAGAACCTTGATCGCCGCCGGATTGATCATCCGCGCCAGCCCAAGGTTCTTCAGCGCCAACTGCAGCGAGCTGTGGATAACCTGCGGGTTGTCGATGGTCATCAGCTCGGCGAGCAATTCCTTGGCCTTGCTCAGGTTGATCTGGCGCAGCATCCACTTCACCTTCGGCAGGTTGGTGGCGTTCATCGACAGGCTGTCGAAGCCCATCGCCATCAACAGCACCGCCGCAGCCGGGTCACCGGCCATCTCGCCGCAGATGCTCACCGGCTTGCCTTCGGCATGGGCGTCGCGCACCACGTTCTGCAGGGCCTGGAGCACCGCCGGGTGCAGGTAGTCATAGAGGTCCGCCACCCGCGGGTTGTTGCGGTCCACGGCCAGCAGGTACTGGGTCAGGTCGTTGGAGCCGACCGACAGGAAGTCCACCTGACGTGCCAGTTCCTTGGTCTGATAAACCGCCGCCGGAATCTCGATCATCACACCGACAGGCGGCATAGGCACGTCGCAGCCTTCGTCGCGGACTTCGCCCCAGGCCCGGTGAATCAGGTGCAAGGCCTCTTCCAGCTCGTGAGTGCCGGAGATCATCGGCAGCAGGATCCGCAGGTTGTTCAAGCCTTCGCTGGCCTTGAGCATGGCGCGGGTCTGCACCAGGAAGATTTCCGGGTGGTCGAGGGTGACACGAATGCCGCGCCAGCCGAGGAAAGGGTTGTCTTCCTTGATCGGGAAGTACGACAGCGACTTGTCGCCGCCGATGTCCAGGCTGCGCATGGTCACCGGTTGCGGGTGGAAGGCGGCGAGTTGCTCGCGATAGATCGCAAGCTGTTCCTTTTCGCTGGGGAACCGCTGGTTGATCATGAACGGCACTTCGGTGCGATACAGACCCACGCCTTCGGCGCCGCGTTTCTGTGCCCGCGCCACATCCGCCAACAGGCCGGTGTTGACCCACAGCGGCATGCGGTGGCCATCGACCGTGACACACGGCAGGTCACGCAGCGCATCGAGGCCCAGGGCCAGTTGTTTCTCTTCCTCGACCATCTCGGCGAACTGCTTGCGCAGCACGTCGCTGGGGTTGGTGTAGACCTCGCCGCGATGACCGTCGACGATCATGCCGATGCCATCGACCTTGGAATACGGCAGGTCGACCAGGCCCATCACCGTCGGAATGCCCATGGCCCGGGCAAGAATCGCCACGTGGGAGTTGCCCGAACCGAGTACCGACACCAGGCCCACCAGCTTGTTTTCCGGCACCTCGCCGAGCATGGCCGGCGTCAGTTCCTCGCTGACCAGGATGGTGTTGTCGGGGTAGACCAGGGTTTGCTGGCGCTCTTCCTGCAAGTAGGCGAGCAGGCGCCGACCAAGGTCCTTGACGTCCGAGGCGCGCTCACGCAGGTAGGCGTCGTCCATCAGTTCAAAACGGTTGACGTGATCGGTGACCACCTGGCGTAACGCGCCCTGGGCCCACTGGCCGGTCTTGATCACGGTGGTCACTTCGTTGCCCAACGCCGCGTCGTCGAGCATCATCAGGTAGACGTCGAACAGGGCCCGTTCTTCCGGGCGCAACTGGGTGGCGAGCTTGGCCGACAAGGTGCGCATGTCGGCCCGAACGCCTTCGATGGCGGTCTTGAACAGCCCGAGTTCAGCTTCGATGTCGGTAATGGTCTTGTCGGGCACCACGTCCAGGTCGGCCGGTGGCAACATGACCACCGCCGTGCCCACCGCCGCGCCAGGCGAGCCCGGCACACCGACGAACTTGGCTTCCTGGATACCCTTGCCCTGCCGGCCCAGGCCACGGATCGAACCGGTGGCCTCGGCATGGGCGATAACCCCGGCGAGCTGCGCGCTCATGGTCACGAGGAAGGCTTCTTCACCTTCATCGAACTGGCGGCGTTCTTTTTGCTGGATGACCAACACGCCGACGACGCGGCGGTGGTGAATGATCGGCGCCCCGAGGAACGACGCGTAGCGCTCTTCACCGGTTTCGGCGAAGTAGCGGTAACGCGGGTGATCCGCGGCGTTTTCGAGGTTCAGGGGTTCTTCACGCGTGCCGACCAGGCCGACCAGACCTTCATTGGGCGCCATGCTGACCTTGCCGATCGAGCGCTTGTTCAAGCCCTCGGTGGCCATCAGCACGAAGCGGTTGGTCTCCGGGTCAAGCAGATAGACCGAGCAGACCTGGCTGCCCATGGCCTCTTTGACCCGCAACACAATAATCCCCAACGCCGCCTTGAGATCCTTGGCGGAGTTAACTTCCTGGACGATCTTGCGCAGCGTATTGAGCATGGCTCGGGGTCGAACTCCGTCGTCAGTCGCGCGCTAAAAGGCGCGGGGCAAGCTCTTTGAGGGCGCGTCGATACACCTCGCGCTTGAATGTCACCACCTGGCCCAACGGATACCAATAGCTGACCCAGCGCCAGCCATCGAATTCCGGTTTACCGGTCAAATCCATCCGCACCCGCTGCTCGTTGGAGATCAGGCGCAGGAGAAACCATTTCTGTTTCTGGCCGATGCACAGCGGCTGGCTGTGCGTCCTGACCAGACGTTGCGGCAAACGATAGCGCAACCAGCCCCGGGTGCAGGCGAGTATTTCAACATCTTCGCGCTCCAGGCCCACTTCTTCGTTCAGCTCGCGGTACAAGGCGTCTTCCGGCGTCTCCTGGGGGTTGATCCCACCTTGAGGAAACTGCCAGGCATCTTGATTGATACGGCGAGCCCACAGCACCTGGCCGGCATCATTCGTGAGAATGATCCCGACATTAGGACGGAAACCATCGGGGTCGATCACGGCAACAACCTCGCAAACGCATGTCGTCGCATTGTTCCACAAAGGTTGTGAAGGCAGCAACGCGCCGGTCTACGTTATGTGCACTCTTGTGAAAAGTCCGTATTCTGGACGCCTTTCTACAGACTTTTCAGCGAGTAACTGCAATGCGGCTGGCTTTATTCGACTTGGACAACACGCTTCTGGGCGGCGACAGCGACCATGCCTGGGGCGATTACCTGTGTGAGCGCGGCTTCCTCGACGCCGTCGCCTACAAAACACGCAACGACGAGTTTTACCAGGACTACCTGGCCGGCAAGCTGGATAACGCCGCCTACCTGAACTTCTGCCTGGAAGTGCTCGGCCGTACCGAAATGGCCACCCTGGATCTGTGGCACAGCGACTACATGCGCGACTGCATCGAACCGATCATGCTGCCCAAGGCGATCGAGTTGCTGGCCAAACATCGCGATGCCGGCGACAAACTGGTGATCATCACCGCCACCAACCGCTTCGTGACCGGCCCCATTGCCACACGCCTGGGCGTCGAGACCCTGATCGCCACCGAATGCGAGATGCAGGACGGCCGTTATACCGGGCGCAGTACCGATGTACCGTGCTTTCGTGAAGGCAAGGTGACAAGGCTGAATCGTTGGCTGGAAGAGACCGGGTTTTCGCTGGAAGACAGCTACTTTTATAGCGACTCGATGAATGATCTGGCGTTGCTGGAGCAGGTGGCGAATCCGGTGGCGGTTGATCCGGATCCGAATTTGCGGGCTGAGGCTGAGAAGCGTGGGTGGCCGGTGATTAGCTTGCGCGATTAATTGAGCTCCACCCTGTAGGAGCGAGCTTGCTCGCGAAAAACTTAAGGTCGCTGCGGAGAGTCAGGCACCCCGCGTTTTCGTTAACGACCATCGCGAGCAAGCTCGCTCCTACACAGGCTTGGCCCCCATCAACCCGGCAATCGCCACAAAACAGACAAAACTGAACAACGCCAGGGCAAAGGTAAATCTGCCCACCCCACCCGGCGTCTTGCGCAATCTATTCAGGCGCACCAACAACCAGAACCACGCCAACGCCGCCACGGTGTAAAGCACACTGGAAGCCAGCAACCAAGTCTGCCCCAACGGCCAACCCACCAGGTGCACCATCCCCCAGCCGGTAAACGGCATGCTCAACAGCGCCAGCCCCATCAACAACCAAACAAACACTCGCGGCCGTTGCAGGGTGCGGCTGCCTGCCGTCGCGTCGCCGCTACGCCGCGCGCGCCAAACCCAGATGCCCAAGCCCAGCGCACCCAGCAGCAGCACCACCGTCGCCACCATGTGCGCCGCTTTCAGGGCGGTTAACGTTTCCATCGTCGCTATTCCTTATGACCTGCCCATCAGCGTAGCCGCTCAGCCAAGAAACAGCTGATAGGCCGGGTTGTCGCTTTCATCCCAGTACGGGTAGCCAATTTCTTCCAGTGCCGCAGGTACCAGGTGACGTTCATCGTGAGGTACTTGCAGGCCCGCGACCACACGGCCATCGGCCGCACCATGGTTACGATAATGGAACATCGAGATGTTCCAGCGCCCGCCGAGCTTGTTGAGGAAGTTGAACAGCGCACCCGGACGCTCCGGGAATTCGAAGCGCAGGATCACTTCATCGACCACGTGCGCGGCACGACCGCCAACCATGTGACGGATGTGCAACTTGGCCAGTTCGTTGTCGGTCAGGTCGACGACCGGGAAACCCTGCTCGCCAAGGCTGGCGATCAACGCGCGGCGCGGGTCGGTGTCCGGATGGGTCTGCACGCCAACGAAGATGTGCGCTTCGCTGCCGGTGTTGTAGCGGTAGTTGAATTCGGTGATCTGGCGCTTGCCGATGGCTTCGCAGAACGCCTTGAAGCTCCCCGGCTTCTCAGGGATGGTCACGGCGATGATGGCTTCGCGGCCCTCGCCCAGTTCGGCGCGCTCGGCGACGTGACGCAGGCGGTCGAAGTTGACGTTGGCCCCGGAGTCGATGGCCACGAAGGTCTGGCCGCTGACGCCGCGGGACTCGACGTACTTCTTGATCCCGGCCACGCCCAGGGCGCCGGCCGGTTCGGTGATCGAACGGGTATCGTCGTAGATGTCCTTGATCGCCGCACAGATTTCGTCGGTGCTGACGGTGATGACTTCGTCGACGTAGTCTTTGCAGATCTCAAAGGTGTACTGGCCGATCTGGGCCACCGCAACGCCGTCGGCGAAGATACCCACGGTCGGCAACACCACGCGCTCGCCGGCCGCCATGGCGGCTTGCAGGCAATTGGAGTCATCCGGTTCGACGCCGATGATTTTGATGTCCGGCCGCAGGTACTTCACGTAGGCCGCGATACCGGCGATCAGGCCGCCGCCACCCACCGGCACGAAGATCGCATCCAGGGGCGCGGGGTGCTGGCGCAGAATCTCCATGGCCACCGTGCCCTGCCCGGCAATGGTGTGGGGATCGTCGTAGGGGTGAATGTAGACGTAGCCTTTTTCGTCGACCAGTTTCAGCGAGTAGGCCAGGGCCTCCGGAAACGAATCGCCGTGCAGCACCACTTTGCCACCGCGCGAACGCACGCCTTCGACCTTGATCTCGGGTGTGGTCTTGGGCATGACGATGGTAGCTTTCACGCCCAGGACCTTGGCGGCCAGGGCCAGGCCTTGGGCATGGTTGCCCGCGGAAGCGGTGACCACGCCGCGGGCGCGCTCTTCGTCGCTCAGTTGAGTCAGCTTGTTGTAGGCGCCGCGAATCTTGAACGAGAACACCGGCTGCAAGTCTTCACGCTTGAGCAAAATCTCGTTGCCCAGCCGCTCGGAGAGCTGACGGGCAGTCTGCAATGGGGTTTCTACGGCAACGTCATAAACGCGCGAGGTGAGGATCTTTTTGACGTACTGTTCAAGCATCGGAAAGCATCACTGAGCGGGTTGGGCAGGATCAAGGAGTCTAACCCGGCTTTTGGCCGCACGACCACCTGTTGTAGGAGCGAGCTTGCTCCGGGCGGCGTTCCGACGAAAACGCAATGACGCCGCTGGACACCTGTTTTTACGCGTTTTCGTTCACGACCATCGCGAGCAAGCTAGCGCCTACAGTGACCCGGGAGACCGACCCGCCAATCGGGCAATGACCTTCCCGGCCCCGAAGCCTATAATGCCGGCCTTTCGTTCCCTCTTCGGCACTTCGGAGCCCGCATGACCCAGGATCAACTCAAACAGGCCGTAGCCCAGGCCGCCGTCGACTTCATCCTACCGAAACTCGATGACAAGAGCATCGTCGGGGTCGGCACCGGCTCCACCGCCAACTGCTTCATCGACGCCCTGGCCCAGCACAAAGGTGCATTCGACGGCGCGGTCGCCAGCTCCGAAGCCACCGCGGCACGCCTCAAGGGCCACGGCATTCCGGTGTACGAGCTCAATACGGTCAGCGACCTGGAGTTCTACGTCGACGGCGCCGACGAGAGCGACGAGCACCTGAACCTGATCAAGGGCGGCGGCGCGGCCCTGACCCGCGAGAAAATTGTCGCGGCCGTGGCCAAGACCTTCATCTGCATCGCCGACGCCAGCAAGCTGGTGCCGGTCCTGGGCGCGTTCCCGCTGCCCGTGGAAGTGATCCCGATGGCCCGCAGCCATGTGGCCCGCCAACTGGTGAAACTCGGCGGTGACCCGGTCTACCGTGAAGGCGTGCTGACCGACAACGGCAACATCATTCTCGACGTGTTCAACCTGGAGATCACCAACCCGGTCGAGCTGGAATCGCAGATCAATGCGATCGTCGGCGTGGTCACCAACGGCTTGTTCGCGGCGCGTCCGGCGGATCTGCTGTTGCTGGGCACGAGCGAAGGCGTAAAAACCCTGCGCACCCAATAAGAACACGCACAACCCCTGTAGGAGCTGGCTTGCCAGCGATGGCGGCGTTACATCCAACGAAGATGTTGAATGTCATGGCCTCTTCGCTGGCAAGCCAGCTCCTACAGGGTGCGCGTTTCAGCTTCAGGGTTGTGCAGGCTTCTTGAAGACGTAAAACAAGTTCGGCTCACTCACCAGGTACATCGTACCGTCGTCATCCATGGCGATCCCTTCCGCTTGCGGCACGGTCTTTTGCAGACCCTGACGCCCCTTGTTCAGCGACATGGTGCTCAGCGGCCGACCGTCCACATCCAGCTCCAGAATCAGTCGCGACTCGTCGGACAACGCCAGCAAGTGCCCGCTGCGCTCGTCGTATTGCAGGCTCGACAGATCTCGCACAAACATCCCGGCGTCGCGCTTGGGATTGTTGACCACATGCACCGCGTAGGATTTTTCCGGATTGAAATGCGGAAACCCGTGCACTTCGTAGATCAGCATCGGGTCACGCTCCTTGGCCACGAACAGCCGTTTGCCCACCGAATCATAAGCCAGCCCCTCGAAACCCTTGTTGCCGCTCATGTGCACACCGAGGGTCATCTGCTCCGCGTCCGCGGCGTCGAGGAAGGTGGTGTCATGCTCAAGATGAATCTTGATCAACCGTTGCTGGCGCTCGTCCGTGATCACGTAGGTGTCGGCGCTGATGAATTCAACGGCCTCAGGATCACCAAAGCCTACCATCGCGATGCGGCGCAGAATCTTGCCGTCGAGGGACAGCTCGATCAATTCGGAGTTTTGGTTGGTGACGGTGAACAGGCTTTTGCGCACCGGATCGAAGGTCAACGCTGACACATCGTCGTCCAGCCCTTCAATGACCTGCCCCTCCAACACCACCCGATACTGGTCCAGGCCAATGGACTGGCTGTTCGTCGGCTGCCAGAGCGTGTGCAGGTTGAACCAGCCGCGCTCGAACAGGCGCAGGTACTGGCCGACCGCGATCAATACGCTCAGGGCAATCACCGACAGGAGCAAAAGCAGGGGTTTGGGGCGGGCTAATCGACGCATTCAGGTGGGCTCGGGATTCAGAACAGGCGGATGAAATATCACGCCTGGCTGAACTGAAGCTTAATGGCCATTGGCCTGATCCTACAACCAGCGGCAAAAATACCTACAGGTAAAGGCGATTACTTCTGTTTTTCCAAGCGATAAAACAGGTTTGGCTCACTCACGATGTAAATCGAGCCGGCCTCGTCCATGGTCACGCCTTCGGCCCGCGGAATGGTCTTCTTCAGGCCGTTGAAGCCAGCCAGCAAGGTCATGAAGCTGACCTGCTCGCCTTTCTCGTCCAGCTCCAGCAACAGGTGCGAGTCAGCAGACAACACCAGGGTGTGGCCGGTCCGTGGATCGATGGCCAGGGCAGACAGGTTGCGGATGTCCAGCTCATCACTGGCAAGCTTTTGCTTGCCACCGGTGAGTGTCTTGCCGTCGCCTTTCCAGGTGAACAGCGCGGGCGGACGTTCTTCACCCAACAGCAATTGCTGATTGCGCGCATCCCAGGTGACAGCCTCGAAGGCCTTGTTCTGGTCTTTCGAAGGGCCGAGGTCGTACTTCGGATAATCAGCGATGTTCAGCTCGCGAGTGTCGGCGTCGACCTTGACGAGGATCACCTGGTGGTCACGTTCATCGACAATGGCCAGCATCCCGTTGCCCAGGGCCGTCACCCCTTCAGGATTGCTCCAGCCTACCAATGGCATTTTGCGCAGCACATCGCCTTGCAGCGACAACTCGACCAGGAACGGATTTTTACCCATCACCGAAAACAGGGTCTTGGTCTGGGCATCGTAGGTGACATCCGACGCTTCATCCTTTTCCATGCCCGGCAGTGGCTTGGCGTCGATCACCGCATGGTAGTCCGGCAGCCAGACACTGTCCTGGCGCTCGGCCGGGCTTTCAAAACGCTCCTGCAGCCAGAGCACGCCACGGTCATCCCAATGCATGGCAAACGCCAGGCCATAGGCGGCGGCGACCAACAGCAACAGCCAGGAATACCAACGCAGGGCAAAGCGCGAGCGACGGGCAGGTTTGAGCGACGAGAGCGGTTGAGTGGCCATCAGGGCATGCGTTCCAGAAATTCAGGCTTGGGGTAATAGCACAACCGCACCCCCTGTAGGAGCTGGCTTGCCAGCGAAGGCGCTATAACAGTCAACATGGATGTTGAATGTAAAAGGCCTCTTCGCTGGCAAGCCAGCTCCTACAAGGGTTTTGCGTTGCTTAGCGAACGCTGCTGGTGAAGCTGCTGGCGCCCGGCAGTTCCAGGACGATCTCGTCACCGACATTCAGCGGGCCAACACCCACTGGCGTACCGGTGAGGATCACGTCACCGGCCTGCAGCGAGAAGCAGCCGGCCATGTGCTGGATCATCGGCACGATCGGGTTGAGCATCGCGCTGCTGTTGCCGTCCTGGCGCACTTCGCCATTGATGGTCAGGCGAATGCCAATGTCGGTCAGGTCGGCGAAGGTGCCGCCGGAGACGAACGGCGCAATCACCGCCGCACCGTCGAAGGACTTGGCGATTTCCCAGGGCAGGCCCTTGGATTTCAGCTCGGCCTGCTTGTCGCGCAGGGTCAGGTCCAGGGCCGGGGCGAAGCCGGAAATGGCGTCGAGCACTTCTTCAACGCTGGGTTTGGTCGACAAGGGCTTGCCGATCAGCACCGCGATTTCCGCTTCGTAGTGCACCGAGCCACGCTCGGTCGGAATGCTGAAACCGCCTTCCAGCGGCACCACACAACTGCCGGGCTTGATGAACAGCAGCGGCTCGGTCGGTACCGGATTGTCCAGTTCCTTGGCGTGTTCGGCGTAGTTACGGCCAATGCACACCACTTTCCCCAGCGGGAAGTGAATACGCGTTCCGTCGACATACTGGTGCTGATAGCTCATTACCGACTCCTGCTTCGTTGCACTTAAGTTCGAAAATCAAACAGCAAAAATCTTGCCCGGGTTCATGATGCCGTTCGGGTCGAACACCGCCTTGACGGCTTTCATGTACTCGATTTCGACTGGCGAACGGCTGTAGGTCAAGTAATCGCGCTTGGTCATACCCACGCCGTGTTCGGCGGAAATCGAACCGTTATACTTCTCGACGGTTTCGAACACCCACTTGTTGACGGTGGCGCACTTGGCGAAGAACTCGTCCTTGCTCAGGTTATCCGGCTTGAGGATGTTCAGGTGCAGGTTGCCATCGCCGATGTGGCCGAACCAGACGATTTCGAAGTCCGGGTAGTGTTCGCCGACGATCGCGTCGATTTCCTTGAGGAACGCCGGGACTTTCGAAACAGTGACCGAAATGTCGTTCTTGTACGGCGTCCAGTGGGAAATGGTTTCGGAAATGTATTCGCGCAGTTTCCACAGATTCTGCAGCTGGGTTTCGCTCTGGCTCATCACGCCGTCCAGCACCCAGCCCTGCTCGACGCAGTGCTCGAATGTTTCCAGGGCGTGGTTGGCCACTTCCTCGGTGGTCGCTTCGAATTCCAGCAGCGCATAGAACGGGCAGTCGGTTTCGAACGGCGCCGGCACGTCACCACGGCCCATGACCTTGGCCAGGGCCTTGTCGGAGAAGAATTCGAAAGCGGTCAGGTCCAGCTTGCTCTGGAACGCGTGCAGCACCGGCATGATCGAATCGAAATCGGCAGTACCCAAGACCATGGCAGTCAGGTTTTTCGGCGCGCGATCCAGGCGCATGGTCGCTTCGACCACGAAACCGAGGGTGCCTTCTGCACCGATGAACAGCTGGCGCATGTCGTAGCCGGTGGCGTTCTTGATCAGGTCGCGGTTCAACTCCAGCACGTCGCCCTTGCCGGTGACGACTTTCATGCCCGCCACCCAGTTACGGGTCATGCCGTAGCGAATTACCTTGATCCCGCCGGCATTGGTGCCAATATTGCCGCCAATCTGGCTGGAACCTGCCGAGGCGAAGTCCACCGGGTAGTACAGGCCTTTTTCTTCGGCCACGTTCTGCAGATGCTCGGTAACCACGCCAGGCTGGCACACGGCGGTGCGGTCGGTCAGGTTCACGTCGAGGATCTGGTTCATGTAGTCGAACGACACGACGACTTCGCCATTGGCTGCGACGGCAGCGGCAGACAAGCCGGTACGACCACCGGACGGCACCAGCGCCACCTTGTGTTTATTGGCCCACAGGACAATGGCCTGGACCTGCTCGGTGGTCTTGGGGAACACGATGGCGGTCGGGGCAGGAGCGAAATGCTTGGTCCAATCCTTACCGTAAGCATTCAGGGAGTCGGCGTCGGTCAACACCTTGCCAGGCTCAACCAGGGTCTTCAGCTCATCAATCAGGGCAGGATTGGTCATCGACAGAACTCTCGAACAATTCATGGTCATCCTGAGAACGCTTCACGTCGCAGGAATGAGTGTTTAGCGGGGTGCATATGCTAGCATACCGACCCCGCAGCATAGTGCCCAACGGCTGTTCTGCGGCGACGGCATTCTTGTCGTCCGGGTCAGCGTCTGTTGACCATTTCCTGCCATTTTTCTCCGGGATACAGGTTTACGCAGATGAGCAAGACTTCTCTCGATAAGAGCAAGATCAAGTTCCTTCTTCTCGAAGGCGTCCACCAATCGGCTGTCGACGTCCTCAAGGCGGCGGGCTACACCAGCATCGAGTACCTCACAGGTTCTCTGCCGGAAGCCCAGCTCAAGGAAAAGATCGCTGATGCTCACTTCATCGGCATTCGCTCGCGCACTCAACTGACCGAAGAGATCTTCGATCACGCGAAGAAGCTGGTGGCGGTAGGGTGTTTCTGCATCGGCACCAACCAGGTCGACCTGAGCGCTGCCCGCGAACGCGGTATCGCCGTGTTCAACGCGCCGTACTCCAACACCCGTTCCGTTGCCGAACTGGTGCTGGCCGAAGCGATCCTGTTGCTGCGCGGTATCCCTGAGAAGAACGCTTCCTGCCACCGTGGCGGCTGGATCAAGAGCGCGGCCAACTCCTTCGAGATCCGCGGCAAGAAGCTGGGCATCGTCGGCTACGGCTCGATCGGTACCCAACTGTCGGTCCTGGCCGAAGGCCTGGGCATGCAGGTGTACTTCTACGACACCGTGACCAAGCTGCCACTGGGTAACGCCACCCAGGTCGGCAACCTGCACGAACTGCTGGGCATGTCCGACATCGTGACCCTGCACGTACCGGAAACCGCTGCGACCCAGTGGATGATCGGCGAGAAGGAAATCCGCGCCATCAAGAAGGGCGGCATCCTGATCAACGCCGCACGCGGCACCGTGGTCGAACTGGACGCCCTGGCGGACGCGATCAAGGACAAGCACCTGATCGGCGCGGCCATCGACGTGTTCCCGGTGGAGCCACGCTCCAACGACGAAGAGTTCGAAAGCCCGCTGCGTGGCCTGGACAACGTGATCCTGACCCCGCACATCGGTGGTTCCACCGCCGAGGCGCAGGCCAACATCGGTCTGGAAGTGGCTGAGAAGCTGGTCAAGTACAGCGACAACGGTACTTCGGTATCGTCGGTGAACTTCCCGGAAGTGGCCCTGCCGGCTCACCCTGGCAAGCACCGCCTGCTGCACATCCACGAGAACATCCCGGGTGTGATGAGCGAGATCAACAAGGTCTTCGCCGAAAACGGCATCAACATCTCCGGTCAGTTCCTGCAGACCAACGAGAAAGTCGGCTACGTGGTCATCGACGTAGACGCCGAGTACTCGGACCTGGCGCAACAGAAGCTGCAACACGTCAACGGCACCATCCGTAGTCGGGTGTTGTTCTAAGAGCAGCTACAAGCGGCAAGCGGCAAGTGGCGTTCGTCTCTGCTTTTACTTGAAGCTTAAAGCTTGCCGCTATAAAAAAAGGGAGCCCCAGCGAAGCGGGCTCCCTTTTTTTATTTCACATTGACGGTAATCTTCTCCGATACGATCGGCGGATCGAACGGCATGTGGCCGCTGTCGCCCAGCTCCAGCTGCAAGGTATGCTTGCCTGGCGTCAGCTTTACTTCAGCCTGGGTCTGCGCCTTGCCGAAGTGCAGGTGGTTGGCATCGTTGGGGATCGGCTGGCCGGCGGCCGGCAGTTCATCGACATCGATCAGCAGGTGGTGGTGACCGGTGTTCTTGGTGACATCACCCGCTGGCGCCAGCGCAATGTCCTTGACGGCGAACTTGACCACGACAGTCTGCGGGACCGTTGCACCGTCTGCCGGAGAAACGATGGACACTTCAGCGCCCTTGGGCGCTGGCGTTGCGGCACTGGCCAACACTGAAACGCCCATCAACAGGCCAGCGAAAGCAGCACGTGACATAAAGGTTTTCATTCTCTTCTCCAGTTTTTCCGTAAAATTTCCGTGACCATCACAACTTCATGGTCAATCGTTGTCGAAGGCACTCGACAACCATAGCAAAGCGAGCCTGATCCAGAGCGTCGCGATAATGATTTCAAAGGAGTGACCATGCGTTTTCTGCCTGGCCTGATCTGCCTGCTACCCCTTTTGAGCCCGTTGGCTCATGCCGAACTGATTGATGACGTGAACGACCGCGGTGAATTGCGCATTGCCCTTGAGGCTAATACACCGCCCTTCAATTTCAAGAAAGACGGCAGCCTGACGGGCTTCGAAGTCGAATTGGGTCAAATGCTGGCCAGCGAACTGGATGTGCGCGCCGACTTTGTCGTCACTGACGCCAGTGACCTGCTGACCGGCGTGGAAAGCGGCAAGTACGACGTCGCCATCAATCACATTGCAGAGACCTCGGCGCTCAAGGATCGTTTCGATTTCAGCGAACCTTACATCAAGACCAATGCGCAATTGATCGCGCAGAAGGACGAGCCGCAATCGATCCTGCTGGTGCAGTCGCTGACGGAAGAAAAGCCCAAAGCCAACCCGGCCGTGAGCCTGGCGATTCCGTTCCAGAAGGGTAACCCGGCGTTTCACGCCAGCCTGGAAAGCGCGTTGCAGCGGATCAAGGCCGATGGCCGCCTGCAAGCGCTGGAGGAGAAATGGTTTGGGGCGGAATCGGGGGCGGCACCCAAGCCCTGAATTCGCCGAATAACCCTGTGGGAGCGGGCTTGCTCGCGAAAGCGGTGTGTCAGGCGATATGATTGTCGGCTGACACTACGCCTTCGCGAGCAAGCCCGCTCCCACATTGGTCCTGTGTTGGTAGTTAGTCGAGTGCTGCCAAGGATTCAGCTGCTTCGGCCAACTCCAGCTCGCTGAAAACCTGGACGCCATGGCGCCTGAGCAGCGCCGCCGTCACACCTTCGCCAGTGACTTTCACCCCACTGAACGTCCCGTCATAGGTCAGCAGGTTGCCGCACGAGGGGCTGTTGGCCTTGAGCACGGCAATACGGATGCCATGCCGTTGCACCAACTCCAGCGCCAGATAAGCCCCCGACAGAAACTGCGCGCTGACGTCCTCGCCCTCGGTGGTGATCACCGACGCCTGGCCATCCAGCACTTCACCGCCCTGCCCGCCCGGAATCTCCGCCGCCGCACGGGGCGTTGGCAGGCCACCGGCGACTTCCGGACACAACGGCACGACCCGACCTTCGTCGAGCCACGCCTGAAGCTGATCGAACGGCCCGCTGGCCCCGCCGTCGTAACGTACGCGGTGACCCAACAGGCAGCGGCTTACCAGTATTTTCTGCATGATCAGAACGGCTCGTTGCCTCGACGCCGGAACCAGCCGGTCAACGACAGGCGCTCGCGGTTCGCAGGCAGGACTTCATGGGGGACCTCCCCCGACAGGAACACCACCAGGCATCCACCGACGGGTACCACATCGTATTGCTCAGCATCGTTCAGGTACATACGCAGCTGCCCCCCATGCTCCGGAAGCCAGGCGTCATTGAGGTAGACCACCGCCGACACCATGCGTCGGTCGTCGTCACGAAAACGGTCGACGTGCTTGAGGTAGAACGCACCGGGTGGATACATCGCGAAATGGCTCTCGAAATCCTCCAGCCCCAGGAACAGGCCACGGTTCAGCGCCTCGCGCAGGCTGTCCATCAAGCCCAGATAGCTGTCGCAAACCTGGGCCTGGCCGGGCTCGATCCACTGGATATGATCACCGCGAATCCCCTCGCGGATCTCCGACGACGGGCCTCGCCCCACGGCGGCCGGGGCCAGCTCACCCTCGGCGGCACGTTTACGGCACTCGGCCGCCAGCGCTCGGGTCAGATCCTGAGACAGGAAAATATTCTGCTGCGACCAACCGCTGGCGGCCAGGTCGTCGACGATTCGTAACAGCAGCGGGTGATCAGAAGGTATTTGCATGGCGCGCATAGTATTCCTGCGCCTGGAAATCCGACAGAGCCACGCAGCGGGTTGATACGAATTCTCGACAAGACTCTATGCCACACGGAGAATAGTCGCCTGCTGACAGGAGTCCCTATGCGCCGTTTGCTTTTCTCCCTGCTGATGCTCTGTGTGATGCCCGCCTGGGCAGACGGCCACGACCAACTGTACAAGGTCGCCGGCTGGCCAGAACAACGCGCGCATTTCAACGACGCCCTCTCGGCCGCCCAACAGCGCTACCAGAGCAGCCTGCCACCTGCGGTGTTCCAGGCGTTGGTCGCCAACAGCAATCAACGTTTCGACCCCAAGGCCGTGGACCAGCGTGCCGAAGCGCAATTGCGCAAGAACCTCGCCGATCCGAAACCGGCCCTGGCGTTCTTTCAATCACCCCTGGGCAAGAAGATCGTCGCCGCCGAATTGCTCGCCACCCGCCGCGATCAACTGGCGAAAAACGCCAAGGGCTTGCCCAAGATGCAGGCCAGCGATAGCCGCCTGTTGATCATCGGCCACCTGGCCCAGGCCCTGCCTGCACGCGAGGCCGGTGCGGAAGTCAGCCTGGCGATTGCCGGTGTCGCGGCCGACAGCCTCAGTTCGATGATTCCGGGGCTGCTCGGTGCAGGACAGGCCCAAGGCATGTTGAACGGGCAGCGTCAGCGCTTGATGGAGCAGATCGGCAGCGACCTGAACAATACGCTGCTGTACGTCTATCGCGATCTGTCCGATGAGGAACTGGAAGAGTTCGCCACCTTTGCCGAGTCGGCGGAAGGCAAGGCGTATTACCAGGCGGCGCTGGCGGCGATTCGGGCGGGGTTGGCGGTGGGGCAAAGCACTTCCAATCTCAGCCAGTGATTGTTGGCGATAGTCAGATCGCTATCGCCAGCAGGCTAGCTCCCACAGGGGGCCGGTGCATGCAGATCCATTGTGGGAGCCAGCCTGCTGGCGATGAGGCCCTGACAATCGCTACAGATTGCGCCCCTTGATCCGCTTGCTCAAAAACCCGAAATACTCCCCGCGCAATACCAGCGTCTCATTCGCCAGATGATGCCGCGCCTCTGGCAGCAGCAATACCTGCGGCCGGTCGAACTTGCCCCGCAGCACTTCAAGGTTGTGCTGCCAATCCACGGTCATGTCCGCCTGCCCCTGCACAATCAGCGGCCGGCGCGCGCTGGCCGGTGCCGCTTCGACGCGCTTGATCCAGCGCGCCAACGCTCCCACCCACGCCGTCGGCAGGCGTAGCGGCTGCAACGGGTCGGCTTGCAGGAACGGCAGGAAGGCCGGGTCGCCGGAATTCTCGCTGAAGCGCCGGGCAATGGCTTTGACGAAAGGCCTGAGCAGGTAATAACTCACTTGCGACCAGCCCCACGCCCGTGGCCGCACCAGCGGCGCCAACAGGATCACCTGGCCCTGGGCCGGGCTGCTCGCCCCGGCATTGAGCACATGATCGACCACGATCGCGCCCCCCGTGCTTTGCCCGCACAAGTGCCACGGTTGCGGCAGGCCGATGGACAACGCCTCGGCGAACAATCCTTGCAGGGTGTCCTGATACTCGGCGAAATCCTTGATGCTAGCCCGCTCGCCACTGGACAGCCCATGGCCCGGCAAATCGCAGGCAATCACGGCGAAGCCCTGCTCCAGCGCCCACTCGATCACATGCCGGTAGAGACCGGTGTGGTCGTAGAAACCGTGAAAGACAAACAGCGTCGCCTTCACCTGCTCTGGCCACCAGACCTGGCTGACCACCTCATAACCATCGACCTTGAAACACCCCAGGCCGCTGCGGACATTGCGCGACGAAAAATCCAGCCCATAAAACCGCTGATAGGCCTGCGCCTCCGCTGACAAGGGCAGCCCCTGCGCCAGCGGCCGCAGGCTGGCACGCAGATGATCGGGGTCGAAGGTCACTGACATGGGCATTCCAGAGCGCGAAACGGACTTTATGGACCTGCGATATTCATCTGTCGCAGCAAGCATGGCAAGCTAGTCGACCTTCAAGGAGTGAACCCATGCGCTCGCCCTATCGCGCCGCCCTGCTCGCCAGCCTGCTTGCCCTCGTGTGCGCCGCAGTGCTGTGGGCCGCCTACGACTGGTTTCAGGGGCGCTACCTGCGGGCATTCAGCGAGCATACGGCGATGTTCTCCGGTGATCCGCTGCGCCTGCCCGACAACCTGGCCGGCCCCGGCGCCATCCGACTCGTGCACTTCTGGGACCCAGCCTGCCCATGCAACGTCGGCAACCAGCAACACCTCAGCGAACTGGTTGAACTCTATGAGCCCCAGGGCGTGGAGTTTTATGCCGTGCAAAAACCAGGCAGCCACGGCCAGTTGCCAGGCACCTTGAACACCTTGAAACCCATCAGCGTCCTGCCCGGCTCCGAACAGATCCCCGCCAGCCCCGCCGTGGCGATATGGGATCGCGCCGGCAAACTGGCGTACTTCGGGCCCTACAGCGAAGGCCTGACCTGCAACTCCAGCAACAGTTTTATCGAACCGATCCTGCAAGCGCTGAACCAGGGCCGCGAAGTGAATGCCACCCACACACTGGCCGTGGGGTGTTACTGCCCCTGGCCTGTCACCCCTACGCAGTAACGCAGACAGCCGACGAGAATCCCTCCTACGGGCGATGGGCCAAAACAGGCCTGTCGTGTTAAACAGTCTCGCCAGGGAATGCTGTCACCGATAACAATAAAAGGAGTCACCATGAAACGTAGCCTGACCGCGCTCGGTTTGCTGATCGTCGCGCTCGCCGCTGGCGGCGGCTGGTATGTCTACAGCAAGCAGCCGTCACGCCAGGGCATGGTGGAACTGCAGCACCTGCAAGGTTCGGTCACCGTGCGTTATGACGAGCGCGGCATCCCGCACATCCGTGCCGACAACGAAACCGACCTGTACCGTGCCCTCGGCTACGTCCACGCCCAGGATCGGCTGTTCCAGATGGAGGTCCTGCGACGCCTGGCCCGTGGCGAACTGGCCGAGGTACTCGGGCCGAAACTGCTCGACACCGACAAGCTCATGCGCAGCCTGCGCATTCGCGAACGCGCCGAAACCTACCTGGCGAACATGGATAAGCAATCGCCCGCCTTTCTTGCCCTGCAGGCCTACCTGGACGGCATCAACCAGTACCAGGACAGCCACGCCAAACCGATAGAGTTCGATGTGCTGGGCATCGCCAAGCGCCCGTTCACCGCGCAGGACACCATCAGCATCGCCGGTTACATGGCCTACAGCTTTGCCGCGGCGTTTCGCACCGAACCGCTGCTGACCTACGTGCGCGATCAATTGGGTGGCGACTACCTGAGCGTCTTCGATCTCGACTGGCAGCCCAAGGGCGTGCTGGCAAACCAACACAACAAAGCCCCCTCACCTCTGGCCAGCGCCGACTGGAAAGACCTCAACGCCCTTGCCCGCCTGAGCGAACAGGCCCTGGCCGACAATGGCCTGCCACAATTCGAAGGCAGCAATGCCTGGGTGGTTTCCGGCAACCACACCAAAAGTGGCAAGCCGCTGCTGGCCGGTGACCCGCACATCCGCTTTTCCGCGCCGTCGGTGTGGTACGAAGCGCAGCTCTCGGCGCCGGGCTTCGAGCTCTATGGCCATTACCAGGCCTTGATGCCATTCGCGTCCCTGGGCATGAACCGCGACTTCGGCTGGAGCATCACCATGTTCCAGAACGATGACCTCGACCTGATCGCCGAAAAGGTCAATCCGGACAATCCCAACCAGGTCTGGTACCGCGGCAAGTGGGTGGACATGGTCAGCAGCGAGCAGCAGATCGCGGTCAAGGGCCAGGCACCTGTGACCCTGACGCTGCGCCAGTCACCCCACGGTCCGATCGTCAACGATGCGCTGGGCAAGGCCGGCGGCAAGACGCCGATCGCCATGTGGTGGGGGTTTCTCGAAAGCCAGAACCCGATCATCGAAGGCTTCTACCAGCTCAACCGCGCCGACACCCTGGCCAAGGCCCGTAGCGCGTCTGCGAAGGTCCAGGCGCCCGGCCTGAACATCGTCTGGGCCAATGCCAAGGGCGACATTGGCTGGTGGGCCGCGGCGCAACTGCCCAAGCGCCCTGCCGGAGTGAAGCCGTGGTTCATCCTCGATGGCAGCACCTCGGATGCCGACAAGGACGGCTTCTACCCGTTCAGCGCCAACCCGCAGGAAGAGAACCCGGCCCGGGGCTATATCGTCTCGGCCAATTTCCAGCCGCTGTCGTCGACGGGGATGGAGATCCCCGGTTACTACAACCTCGCCGATCGCGGCCAGCAACTCAATCGCCAGCTCAGCGACAAGACCATCAAGTGGGACCTGGAAAACAGTCAGGCGCTGCAACTGGGCACCACCACCGCCTACGGCCCGCGCCTGTTGGCGCCCCTACTGCCGACGCTGCGCGAGGTGGTCAGCGATCCTGCAGAGCTCAAGCTGGTGGAGCAGCTGTCCCAGTGGCAGGGTGACTACCCGCTCGAGTCCACCAGCGCCACGCTGTTCAACCAGTTGCTGTTCAACCTTACTGACGCGGCGATGCGCGATGAATTGGGCAATGATTTCTTCGAAACGCTGCTCTCAACCCGGGTGATCGATGCCGCGCTGCCGCGCCTGGCGGCCACGGCAGACTCACCCTGGTGGGACAACCGCAATACCCCCGCCAAGGAAACCCGCGCCGATACCGTCAAGGTTGCCTGGCAGGCCAGCATCGCCCACCTCAAGGCCACGCTGGGTGGCGATTTCTCGCAATGGCAATGGGGCAAGGCGCACACACTCACCCATGGCCATCCGTTGGGGCAGCAAAAGCCGCTGGACCGGCTGTTCAATATCGGCCCGTTCGCGGCTCCCGGCACCCATGAAGTGCCGAACAATCTCTCGGCCAAGATCGGCCCGGCGCCGTGGCCGGTGACCTACGGCCCATCGACCCGACGCCTGATCGACTTCGCCGACCCCGCCCACAGCCTGACGGTCAACCCGGTCGGCCAGAGCGGCGTGCTGTTCGACAGGCACTTTGACGATCAGGCCGAGGCGTATATCGAGGGGATGTATTTCCAGGCGCATCTCAATGATGAAGAGGTGACGGCGAATACTCGGAGTACGTTGAAGCTGTTGCCGGCGCGTAGCGCTCAGTAGATTTGTATTGGCTGGACTGGCCCCATCGCCAGCAGGCTGGCTCCCACAAAGCTGTTGCCAGCGCGGGGGCTCAGTAGATTTGTGTTGGCTGGACTGGCCCCATCGCCAGCAGGCTGGCTCCCACAAAGCTGTTGCCAGCGCGGGGGCTCAGTA
>NZ_JAXDEQ010000060.1:0-31689 GCF_035065025.1 Pseudomonas sp. YuFO8
ATTTTTCAGAAGTTTTCAAGGAATCCTTAACAACTTCAACCACTTGCGCTTCAGATCTCTCGTCAGCGGGAGGCGAATTCTACAGCGTTACACGCTGCTGTCAACACCTCTTTCTCAACTTCCTGCTGGCTTCGATGAACTGAAGCAACCTGCTGTCAAAACTGCGTAACTCATTGTTTACCAAGGAGTTTTCCGTCTCGACTGCGCCGGAAGTGGGGCGAATTATAGGCTTCTGAAATCTGCCGTCAACCACTGATTTACTATTTCTATCAAAAAGGCATTTGAGTGGGAATTAGCCGCCCTCTTCTATATAGGAGAGAACTCCAGGCAATCACCCATATGAAAAAGCCCCGCCAGATACTGATCTGAGCAGGGCTTTTTATGCCTGAAGCAATCCCTTTGCACCCATAACGATTGGGTGGGCGAATCATGAACTGCTGAAGGCTGGATGTATGTGGTGTCCCAGGGCAGGTTCGAACTGCCAACCTTCCCCTTAGGAGGGGGATGCTCTATCCAATTGAGCTACTGAGACACAAGATGCCGGCGAAATTCGCGCAGCGATAGACGGCGTGCATGTTAACGGGCGAGCCTGCCTTTGTCATGTTATCCGTGGGCTTTTTAAGTGTAGGCAGATGTCACGCGCGGGCTCGGACTTTTAGCGCACAGGCCAGGCCCTCCCCCTCCCAGGAAGGGACAGCCACAAAAAACTGCCTGCCACCCATCCTAAACGACTCTCGTTACACGCTTGCCACTAGTAAATCGGCCAATTGCCACTATCCTGTACACATAAGGAACAGTGATCGAATACGCATGGATGCCCCTCGGTTTTTTCCAGAGAACTGGAGGGCAAAGGACGCGGCCAGAGAGACGGACCCGGCAATTTTCAAAACCAGTCCGCATTTCTGATAACTGGTGCTGGCAGAACGCCTTTATCCAGCTCAATATTTGTCACAGAATTGGCGCCAATGATCTGGCGAGCTTGAGGCATGATGCCAGCTTCAATCAATTCAGGTTGAACATTTGGCCAGAGCGCTTGTCCTATCAGACATCCTGCGGCCAATCCCGAGAACCGCTCCCCTGAACTAACCGGTTAAATATATGCGCCCATTGAAACAGGCAATTTATTCCAGCCGTACGGCTGACAAGTTCGTCGTACGTCTGCCAGACGGAATGCGTGAACGCATTGCCGAGGTGGCTCGCAATCATCACCGCAGCATGAACTCCGAAATCATTGCGCGCCTGGAGCAGAGTCTCATTCAGGAAGGCGCACTGGGCGAAGAGCTGAGCATGCGCCTGGACAGCCCGGAGCTGTCATTGCACGAGCGCGAACTGCTGCAACGCTTCCGCCAACTCTCTCACCGTCAGCAAAACGCGCTTGTCTCATTGATCGCCCATGACGCCGAGATGGCTGCAGACGCTTCCTGATTCGTCCCCGCAAGCTCAAGCCAGCGTGATCGCTGGCTTTTTTTTGCCTTAAATTTGGCCATAAAAAAGCCCGCCATATGGCGGGCGGGCTTTAAATCAAACATCTCAGAGCAGGAAAATCGTTGCCAGCCCCAGGAAGATAAAGAAGCCGCCACTGTCGGTCATGGCGGTAATCATCACACTGGCGCCCATGGCCGGATCCCGTCCGAGTCGCGCCAGCGTCATCGGGATCAAGACCCCCATCAAAGCTGCAAGCAACAGATTGAGGGTCATGGCAGCGGTCATCACGACACCGAGCGACCAGCTCCCATACAACAGGTAGGCGACCACACCGATCACCCCACCCCAAATCACGCCATTGATCAGGGCTACCGCCAGCTCCTTGCGCATCAGCCGCGAAGTATTACCCGTGCTCACCTGATCCAGCGCCATGGCCCGGACGATCATGGTGATGGTCTGGTTGCCGGAGTTACCGCCGATACCCGCAACGATCGGCATCAATGCGGCCAGCGCCACCAGCTTCTCGATGGAGCCTTCGAACAGGCCAATCACCCGGGAAGCAACGAATGCAGTGATCAGGTTCACCGCCAGCCAGGCCCAGCGGTTACGCAGGGACTTCCAGACCGACGCAAAAATATCCTCTTCTTCCCGCAGACCCGCCATGTTGAGAACTTCACTTTCGCTCTCTTCACGAATCAGGTCGACCATTTCATCGATGGTCAGACGGCCGATCAGCTTGCCGTTCTTGTCGACGACGGGCGCCGAGATCAAGTCGTAACGCTCAAACGCCTGGGCAGCATCGTAGGCTTCTTCATCCGGATGGAAACTCACCGGATCGCTGGCCATGACTTCGGAAACCTGCTTGTCCGGATCATTGACCAGCAGGCGCTTGATCGGCAGCACCCCCTTGAGCACACCGTCGTAGTCAACCACGAACAGTTTGTCGGTATGGCCTGGCAGCTCCTTGAGGCGTCGCAGATAGCGCAGAACCACTTCGAGGCTGACATCCTCACGGATGGTAACCATCTCGAAGTCCATCAGTGCGCCGACCTGGTCCTCGTCATAGGACAACGCCGAGCGCACTCGCTCGCGCTGCTGAGCATCGAGGGTTTCCATCAGCTCGTGGACGACATCCCGCGGCAGCTCGGAAGCCAGGTCAGCCAGTTCGTCGGCATCCATGTCCTTGGCCGCGGCCAGGAGCTCGTGATCGTCCATGTCGGCGATCAGGGTTTCACGAACCGAATCGGATACTTCGAGCAGGATGTCGCCGTCGCGATCAGCCTTGACCAATTGCCAAAGCGTCAGGCGGTCATCCAGCGGCAAGGCTTCGAGAATATAGGCGACGTCGGCGGAGTGCAGGTCATCGAGCTTGCGTTGCAGCTCAACCAGATTTTGCCGGTGAACCAGGTTTTCGACGCGATCCTGATTCGGACCTTCCTGGCGATGAGTCAGGTCTTCAACCACTCGCTGACGCTGCAACAGCTCAACGACTTGAGCCAGGCGGTCCTGCAAGCTTTCCTGCGTTTTCTTTACTTCAACTTCAGACATAGGCGAACTCCACTCCCAGCAGCGGGGCGCGCCGGAAGGATCAATCAGTCAATTCATGATTGGAAAAACGGGGTATTGAGTAACTACTGGGTAAGTCCATGGAAGTAATCCAAAAGCCCCGGCGGGGCTGACGGGCGCAATGATACACCGACTGACGGCTTAAAACGTTAAAAAATCATGGCTGAAACAAGCGCTTGCGAAACAATCTTGAGCGCGCGCCTGACACTACAAAGTGCGACGACCCATCTGGAAAAGAAAACACAATGGCGATGGAAAATGCGGGCGCCTACCTTGATCGGTAGCCGTCATGGAGGAAGAGCATCGAGTTCGACGAGAGAGGATGCAGGAAGGGGAAAGCCAAATCCCAGACGGCAAAAAGCCCGCTTAAAAAGCGGGCTTTTTGTTGTATGGTGCACTCGACAGGATTCGAACCTGTGACCGCTCGGTTCGTAGCCGAGTACTCTATCCAGCTGAGCTACGAGTGCATTTGTTGCCGCGCATTATAGGCCGTCTAATCTCTATGTCAAGCACTTTTTCTAGTAATTTCAACAACTTACCGAAGAAGCCAGATTACAACGTACTACGCAAATAATGGCGGAGAACGGGGGATTCGAACCCCCGACACCCTTTTGAGGTGTACTCCCTTAGCAGGGGAGCGCCTTCGGCCACTCGGCCAGCTCTCCGCAACACGGGGCGTATCTTAACCAACCTTTTCCCCGTTTGCAAACATAAAAAACGATAAAAATTAATGGCTTGGTTCTTCGTCCTTCTCTTTCTTTATACGCAGGTAAATTTCCTCACGGTGGACCGCAACCTCTTTCGGGGCGTTGACACCGATACGCACTTGATTTCCTTTGACGCCGAGCACGGTCACGGTGATTTCGCCATCACCAATAATCAGGCTTTCTGCGCACCGACGAGTCAGAATCAGCATACCTTTCTCCTCACGCATTACATTTTCAGGGACAACAGTCTGCAAAAAAAAGGCACTCGACCTACAACCAGAATGGTCGTTGGCCTACATGCCTGAGTATTGACCAGCGCGAGCAAAAGAACAGCCTTGGGGTCGCGCCTTGCAAAAAAACAAAGGGCGCGGTCAGACCGCGCCCTTTGGCAAACGCATCACTCGCCCTGGCGGACCGGTGCGTCCAGTTCGAAAGCCGTGTGCAAGGCGCGCACAGCCAGCTCCAGGTACTTCTCTTCGATCACGACGGAGACCTTGATTTCCGACGTGGAGATCATCTGGATGTTGATGGTTTCCTTGGCCAGTGCTTCGAACATGCGGCTGGCGACGCCCGCGTGGGAGCGCATGCCAACGCCGACGATCGACACCTTGGCGATCTTGGTGTCGCCGATGACTTCACGGGCACCCAGCTCACTGGCGGTCTTTTCCAGCACGGTCTGCGCCGCCTGGTAGTCGTTGCGGTGCACGGTGAAGGTGAAGTCGGTGGTGTTATCGTGCGCAACGTTCTGCACGATCATGTCGACTTCGATGTTCGCGGCGCTGATAGGGCCGAGAATCTTGAAGGCAACGCCCGGGATGTCTGGCACGCCACGGATGGTCAGCTTGGCTTCATCGCGGTTGAAAGCGATACCGGAAATGATCGGCTGTTCCATGGTTTCCTCTTCATCAATAGTAATGAGGGTGCCCGGACCCTCCTTGAAGCTGTGCAGTACGCGCAGCGGGACGTTGTACTTGCCGGCGAACTCCACCGCACGGATCTGCAGCACCTTGGAACCGAGGCTGGCCATTTCCAGCATCTCTTCGAAGGTGATCTTGTCCAGGCGCTGGGCCACGGACACGACGCGCGGGTCAGTGGTGTAGACGCCATCGACGTCGGTGTAGATCTGGCACTCGTCAGCCTTCAAGGCTGCCGCCAGGGCCACGCCGGTGGTGTCGGAACCGCCACGACCGAGGGTGGTGATGTTGCCGTGCTCGTCGACGCCCTGGAAACCGGCGACAACCACCACGCGACCGGCCTTCAGGTCGCCGCGAATCTTCTGGTCGTCGATCTGCAGGATACGCGCTTTATTGTGCGCGCTATCCGTCAGGATCCGTACCTGGTTGCCGGTGTAGGACACTGCAGGCACACCGCGCTTCATCAGCGCCATGGCCAACAGGGCAATCGTCACCTGCTCACCGGTGGAAACGATCACGTCCAGCTCGCGAGGAACCGGTTGATCGCCGCCACTGATTTGCTTGGCCAGATCGATCAGACGGTTGGTTTCGCCGCTCATTGCAGACAGCACAACCACCAGGTCATCGCCGGCATCGCGGAATTTCTTAACCTTGTCGGCAACCTGCTCGATTCTCTCGACGGTGCCGACCGAGGTGCCTCCAAATTTCTGTACGATCAAAGCCATTTCAAAGCCGCCTCTGCCCATGAAGGGCGCCCAAATAATCACTCAAACAGCGTTGTGGCCCGCCACTAGACTGCGGGCCGCAGGCACTGCCTTATAAACCCTGCTCTACAAACGGAACGGTCAGCGCCAGTGCCGCGTCCAGGGCGCCAGCGTCGGTACCGCCGCCTTGCGCCATGTCTGGACGACCACCGCCCTTCCCGCCCACTGCCGCAGCGGCTTGCTTCATCAAATCACCGGCTTTGAGTTGGCCAGTCAGGTCTTTGGTTACGCCTGCAACCAGAACGACCTTCTCCTCATGGACACTGCCGAGCAGGATCACTGCGCGGCCGAGTTTGTTTTTCAGTTGATCGACCAGCGCCAGCAGCGCCTTGCCATCCTGACCGTCCAGACGCACGGCCAGCACTTTCACGCCCTTGACGTCCTGGGCTTGCGCCGACAGGTCGTCACCCGCCGCACTGGCGGCCTTGGCTTGCAACTGCTCGAGTTGCTTCTCCAGCAGACGGTTGCGCTCCAGTACAGCCGACAGCTTGTCGATCAGGTTGTCGCGGCTGCCCTTGACCAGGCTGGCCGCTTCCTTGAGTTGTTCTTCCGCCGCGTTCAAGTAGGCCAGTGCCGCAGCACCAGTGACCGCTTCGATACGACGCACACCCGAAGCCACACCGCCTTCGCTGATGATTTTCAGCAGGCCGATGTCGCCGGTGCGATTGGCATGGATACCGCCGCACAGTTCGACGGAGAAGTCGCCCATGCTCAGCACGCGCACGTTGTCGCCGTATTTTTCGCCGAACAGCGCCATGGCGCCTTTCTGCTTGGCGGTTTCGATGTCGGTTTCTTCGGTTTCAACTTCGGAGTTCTTGCGAATTTCGGCGTTGACGATGTCTTCCAGCGCTTTGAGCTGTTCAGGCTTGATGGCTTCGAAGTGGCTGAAGTCAAAGCGCAGGCGCTGACTGTCGACCAGCGAGCCTTTCTGCTGAACGTGATCGCCCAGCACCTGACGCAATGCGGCGTGCAGCAAGTGAGTCGCGGAGTGGTTCAGCGAAGTGGCGTGACGCACGTCGGCATCCACCTGCGCCTGAACCGGCGTGCCAACGATCAGGCTGCCCGAGTCCAGCACACCGTGGTGCAGGAACGCACCGCCGGTCTTGGTGGTGTCGCGCACGTCGAAACGCGCAGCGCCGGCCTGGAGAAAACCGCAATCACCAATCTGACCACCGGATTCGGCATAGAACGGCGTCTGATCGAGAACGATCACACCCTCCTGGCCTTCGCTCAGTACGTCGACCGACTGCCCGTCTTTATAGATGGCAACGATCTTGGCCGAACCGCTGTGGGCGGTGTAACCGGTGAATTCGGTATCGACATCAACCTTGACCAGGCTGTTGTAGTCCATGCCGAAGGAACTGGCCGAACGTGCACGTACGCGCTGGGCTTCCATCTCGCGCTCGAAACCGGCTTCGTCGATGGTCAGGCTGCGCTCGCGAGCGATGTCGCCCGTCAGGTCCATCGGGAAACCGTAGGTGTCGTAGAGCTTGAACACGACATCGCCCGGAACCACGTCGCCCTTGAGCTCGGCCAGATCCTGCTCGAGGATTTTCAGGCCCTGCTCCAGGGTCTTGGCGAATTGCTCTTCTTCGGCCTTGAGCACGCGCTCGATGTGCGCCTGCTGGGATTTCAGCTCAGGGAAGGCTTCGCCCATCTCGGCGACCAGGGCCGCGACGATCTGATAGAAGAAGCTGCCCTTGGCGCCCAGCTTGTTGCCGTGACGGCAAGCGCGACGAATGATGCGGCGCAGCACATAGCCACGTCCTTCGTTGGATGGCAGCACGCCATCGGCAATCAGGAAACCGCAGGAACGAATGTGGTCAGCCACGACTTTCAGGGAAGCCTGGTTATCGTTGGTGCAACCGATGGCCTTGGCCGATGCGCTCAGCAGGCTTTGGAACAGGTCGATTTCATAGTTCGAGTGAACGTGCTGCAGCACGGCACTGATCCGCTCCAAGCCCATGCCGGTGTCCACCGACGGCGCTGGCAGCGGGTGCAACACGCCATCGGCGGTGCGGTTGAACTGCATGAACACGTTGTTCCAGATTTCGATGTAGCGGTCGCCGTCTTCTTCCGGCGAGCCCGGTGGACCGCCCCAGATGTCGGCGCCGTGATCGTAGAAAATCTCGGTGCAAGGACCGCACGGGCCGGTATCGCCCATGGTCCAGAAGTTGTCGGACGCGTAAGGCGCGCCCTTGTTGTCGCCAATACGCACCATGCGCTCGGCCGGCACCCCGATTTCCTTGGTCCAGATGTCGTACGCCTCGTCATCGCTGGCGTAGACGGTGACCCAGAGTTTTTCCTTCGGCAGGTTCAGCCACTTGTCGGAGGTCAGGAAGTTCCAGGCGTAGGTGATGGCGTCACGCTTGAAGTAGTCACCGAAGCTGAAGTTACCCAGCATTTCGAAGAAGGTGTGGTGACGGGCGGTATAACCGACGTTTTCCAGGTCGTTGTGCTTGCCGCCGGCGCGCACGCATTTCTGGCTGGAAACGGCACGGGTGTACGCGCGCTTTTCCTGGCCCAGGAAGCAGTCCTTGAACTGGTTCATCCCCGCGTTGGTGAACAGCAGGGTTGGGTCGTTGCCCGGAATCAAAGAGCTGGAGGCTACACGGGTGTGGCCTTGCTCTTCGAAGAAGCGAAGGAAGGCTTCACGGATTTCTGCGCTTTTCATTAGGTTCTTCCACGGAGGCTGCGGCCAAAGGCCTGTTCGAAACGTCAACAGACGAAGCGACGGCAAAGGGCCGCATTATATCGGCCCTGCGCGCGGGGTACAGCGTGTTTATACGATAGAAACGGTCAATTGGAGCGCTAACGCTATCACTTACTGGAAAAGTCGACGAATGTCGCGACGACCTGCTCGATTTGCGCGCGACTGACGTCCATGTGCGTGACCAAACGCAAGCGCGCGGCAGCACTGAGCACGATCCCGCGCTCGGCGGCGAACGCCTTGAGTGCTTCGGCCTTGTCGCCGATTGCAACGTAAACCATATTGGTCTGCACCGGCTCGACCTCGAACCCTGCTGCGCGCAGGCCTTCGGCAAGCAATTGGGCGTTGGCGTGGTCGTCGGCCAGGCGCTGAACGTTATGCTCCAGCGCGTACAGGCCTGCCGCCGCCAGAATCCCGGCCTGGCGCATGCCGCCGCCGACCATCTTGCGCAGGCGTCGGGCCTTGCCAATCAATTCGACCGAGCCACACAGCACCGAACCCACCGGGGCGCCCAGGCCTTTGGACAGGCACACCGAGACTGAATCGAAGTGGCGGGTGATTTCCCGGGCATCGACACCCAGCTTCACCGCTGCGTTGTACAGCCGCGCGCCGTCCAGGTGCAGTTGCAACCCGTGCTCACGGGTAAAGCTGCGGGCCCGGGCCAGGTATTCCAGGGGCAGGACCTTGCCCTGCATGGTGTTTTCCAACGCCAGCAAACGGGTGCGAGCGAAATGGAAATCGTCCGGCTTGATCGCCGCGGCAATCTGGGAAAGGTCCAGCGAGCCATCGGCCTGCACTTCCAGCGGCTGCGGCTGGATCGAGCCGAGTACCGCCGCCCCGCCACCTTCGTACTTATAGGTGTGCGCCTGCTGGCCGACGATGTATTCGTCACCGCGCTCGCAATGGCCCATCAGGCCCAGCAGGTTGCTCATGGTGCCCGTGGGGACAAACAGTGCGGCAGCAAACCCCAGGCGGTCTGCCAGTTCGGCTTCCAGGCGGTTGACCGTCGGATCTTCGCCATACACATCGTCACCGGTGGCGGCCGTGGCCATCGCCTCGAGCATGCCAGGGGTGGGTTGGGTGACGGTGTCGCTGCGAAGATCAATCACACTCATGACTCGGGCCTCGTAAACAGGGGAAATCGCGTTCAGGAAGGGATTACTGCGGTCAAGTCGATGAATAATCAACCCTAATGCAACGGAAAACTCGATAACAATCATCCGAAAGCACCGATGCGCGCGTAGGAAATATGTGATAAAAACGCTGCGCTGCCAAACAATCTGGCAGCAAAACGTTCTCAGGGCGGGGTGCAACTCCCCACCGGCGGTAATTGCGTGCAACACGCATAGCCCGCGAGCGCTTGGTGTCAGACACGGCCTTTGCCGTGAGTGGCGACAAGGTCAGCAGACCCGGTGTGATTCCGGGGCCGACGGTCATAGTCCGGATGAAGAGAGAACGGGATTGGCGCAAAAGGGCCGTCCGCAGCACTCGTGCGAGCGTGCGTACCCTAAAATCCCATTCGATTCATAAGCCCTGTTTTTCACACAAACAGGAATCAGAACATGCAACCCACCGCAATCGACAGCAAAAGCAAACACCATCACGGCGAGCGCGTAGCGTTCATCCAGGCCTGCTGGCACAAGGATATTGTCGACCAGAGCCGTAAAGGCTTCGTCGCTGAAATGATTGCCCAGGGTTATCAGGAATCCGACATCGATTTCTTCGAAGTCGGCGGCGCCTTTGAAATGCCCCTGCACGCCAAGTTGCTGGCCAAGACCGGCCGTTATGCCGGCATCGTCGCCGCAGCCCTGGTGGTGGACGGCGGGATCTACCGTCACGAGTTCGTCGCCCAGTCAGTGGTCAGCGGCCTGATGCAGGTTCAACTGGAAACCGAAGTGCCGGTGTTCTCGGTGTCCCTGACCCCGCATCACTTCCACGCGGGTGAAGAACTGCATCATAAGTTCTTCTTCGATCACTTCGTGCACAAAGGTCAGGAAGCGGCGAAGACGTGTGCGGATACGCTTGCGAAAATCCGCAACTTGCGTCGCACTGAACCGCGGGCGGTAGCGGTCTAAACACCGACTCACCCTGTAGGAGCTGCCGAGTGAAACGAGGCTGCGATCTTTTGATTTTAAAGATCAAGATCAAAAGATCGCAGCCTGCGGCAGCTCCTACAGTGGGTTTTATGTTGGGACGGGAATTGTAATCAGGTGAGGTTATCGTCGGTGGTCGGCACGATCAGGATGCCGGCGCGCAGGCCGTTTTTCACCTTGGGGTTCGGGAAGATGATCCGGGCGCCCTCCTCCTCGATGATCCAGCGCGTATTGGCGATGTCTTCCGCCAGCAGGTAACCCACTTCCAGCTGCGAAAAGTTCTCGATGTCCACGGGCAGGTTCAGGCGGAAGCTGTCGCTGTGCTTGATGATTTCCCGTGCCACGCTGAACAGCTGCAAACCGTCCAGCGCCTCTTCAGCCATCTCGGGCTCGGTGCCTTCGATGATCTGCTTGAGGCGGGTTTCCAGCCGGGAGACATTCACCCCGTCGTTCTGCCCGAACGGTCGCGCCTTGCCCAGTTCAAGGGTGAAGGCCTCGGCACCGAGCTTGTCATAGGTGTAGGAACTGAAGACGATGGACGGCTTGTTCTGCAACAGCACCGCCTCCATGCCGGCGGCGCGCAGACGGGCCAACTCCTGGCGCGAATGCTGGCGATCTTCCTTCCAGGGGTACAAGGCGAACTGTTCGATTTTCGAACCACGAATCGCCGTGTGCAGGTCGTAGTGCAGTCGCTGGCGATCCGGCAGGCTGAAGAAACTCGCCGCCAGGCGTTCCAGCTCACAGGCACGCAGGGCTTCGGAGCCACTGCTTTGCTCGTGACGGCCGTTGAACAGCCGATTGACGTCCTGCTCGACGAAACGCTCGCCCTTGCGAATCGCTTCGGGGTTGCCGAACAGGAACAGAATTCGGGCACGCGGCTTCAAGTCGCCGCGGGCGATGTCATGCAACAGGCGATCGAGCAGTTCGATCGGCGCTGTTTCGTTGCCGTGGATACCGGCCGATAACAGCAGGTCCAGGCCGTTGTCGCGTACTTCAGGTGGCCGCACTTCCAGCGCACCTTCGCTCAACCAGCGCATGCGCACGCCTTCGACAGTCAGTTGAGTCTTCTCCGCCGGTTCGCGGCCGGCGAGGGTCAGTTCAAGCAGTTTGCCGAGGGCGAGCATAGAGCGGTTTCCTTAATGGTCGTGATTGCAATCCGGGCCGTGAACGTGGTCCTCGTCGTCGCCCAGGTCAGCCGGTTCCATCTCCAGTTGCAGACTTACCAGATTAGTCGCCAATGGGCGCAACAGCAGGTTGGCGTATTCGGCGTCGCCTTCTTCGACGTCCACGCCGATCAGCAACTGGCCACGGCCGTCCTGCTGGATCCACAGCTCTTTGCCTTGCCACATGACCGCGACGCGGGTGCAGGAGGTTTCCAGTTGCGTGCCGTCGGTGTCTTCAAGGATCAGCTGCAGGGTATCGCTCATGTTTTTACGCTCTCGTTTGAGACTTTCAATTGATCTGGAATGGATAAACCGCGCCCAGTTTAAGGATTTGCGTCAGTTCATCCAGTGCCGTCCGGCACTCAAGCAGCAATTGCGGGTCCGCCAGATCGTTTTCGGTCATGCGGTCGCGGTAATGCTTCTCGACCCATTCGGTCAGAGTGCCGTACAACGGTGCCGTCATGATAACCCCTGGGTTGACCGCCGCCAGTTCGGTTTCGTTGAGCGCGACACGCAACCTCAGGCAAGCCGGGCCACCGCCGTTCTGCATGCTCTGCTTGAGATCGAAGACTTTCACTTCGCGGATCAGGCCGCCGGAGCTGGTCAAACCCTGCAGGTATTGCCATACACGCTCGTTGCCACGGCATTCTTCCGGCACGATCAACAGCATGGAGCCGTCAGGACGCGACAGCAGTTGGCTATTGAACAGGTAGGAACGAACCGCGTCTTCGACGCTTACTGCGGAACGCGGAACGCACACTGACTGAAATTTCCCACCGACCTTGGCGAGTTTGCTTTGCAGTTCGGCGAGCATCTTGTCGGTCTCGAGGAAAGCGTCCTCGTGATAGAACAGCACTTCGCCATTACCGACTGCGATCACGTCATTGTGGAACACGCCCTGGTCGATCACCGACGGGTTCTGCTGGGCGTAGACCACGCCGTCATCGCTCAGGCCGTGCAGGCGAGCGACTGCCTGGGACGCTTCGAGGGTCTGGCGCGCCGGGTACTTCTGCGGTGCCGGGTAACGGGTGTCGAAGGCACTGCGACCAAACACGAAGAACTCGACGCCGGCTTCGCCGTACACACGGCAGAAACGGGTGTGGTTGGCCGCGCCTTCGTCACCGAACTGCGCCACGGCCGGCAACGCGGCGTGGTGGGCGAAGTGCTTCTGGTCGGCGAACATCGCGCCCAGCACGCGGCTGGTGGTCGGATGCTCGATGCTGCGGTGGTACTTGCAGTTCAGGTTGGCGGCGGTGAAATGCACGCGGCCATCCGCGGTGTCGGCGCTCGGGCTGACGGTGGCGGCGTTGGCCACCCACATGCTCGATGCCGAGCAACTGGCCACCAGCAATGGCATCGCTTCTTTGGCGGCACGTTCGATCACTTGCGCGTCGGTGCCGCTGAAACCCAGGCGGCGCAAGGCGGCCACGTCCGGGCGCTCCTGCGGGGCCAGTACGCCTTGCTGAAAGCCCATGTCCATCAGCGCTTTCATCTTCGCCAGGCCTTGCAGCGCCGCTTCCTTCGGATTCGAAGACTGCTGGCTGTTGCTCTGGGACGCGACGTTGCCGTAGGACAGGCCGCCGTAGTTATGGGTCGGCCCCACTAGACCGTCAAAATTGACTTCATAGGATTTCATCAGCGAGGCTCCACGAGAATCTGTTGTTATGGCTTCAGTAACTGGATTTAAGACCGCGGCGCGGCTATCGCCAGCAGGCTGGCTCCCACAGGTTCGGTAGTGTTCACACATTTTGTGTACGACCCGATCACTGTGGGAGCCAGCCTGCTGGCGATGGGCATCACGCCATTTTCACGCCGGGTGTCAGAGCGGCAGGCAACACCAGGCTCGGCGTTTCCAGCGAGGCCACCGGGTACGCGCAGTAATCCGCCGCATAGTAAGCGCTGGCGCGATGGTTGCCCGAGGCGCCGACGCCGCCGAAGGGCGCGCTGCTCGCGGCACCGGTCAGTTGTTTGTTCCAGTTGACGATGCCCGCGCGGCTTTCCAGCCAGAACTGCTGGTAACGCGCCTCGGAATCCGACAACAGGCCAGCGGCCAAACCGTATTCAGTGTCGTTGGCTTCAGCGATCGCCGCTTCAAAATCAACGTAGCGGATCACTTGCAACAGCGGGCCGAACAACTCTTCGTCCGGGCGATCGGCCACCGCCGTCACATCCACAATGCCCGGGGTCAGCAAGGCGGCCTGGGCCTGGGGCTGGGTCATTTCCAGCAACGCCACGGCGCCGTTGGCCAGCAGATGTTCCTGGGCATCCATCAAGGCTTTCGCCGCGCCGAGGGAAATCACCGAGCCCATGAACGGCGCCGGCTGCTGATCGAATGCACCGACTTCAATCGACGCACTGACCGCCACCAGGCGCGCCAGCAATGTGTCGCCCCAGGCGCCTTGCGGCACCAGCAAGCGGCGGGCACAGGTGCAGCGCTGGCCGGCAGAGATGAACGCCGACTGGATGATGGTGTACACAGCAGCATCAAGATCGGCGACCTGATCCACCACCAGCGGGTTGTTACCGCCCATCTCCAGCGCGAGGATCTTGTCCGGGCGACCGGCAAATTGCTGGTGCAGGTGATTGCCCGTGCGGCTGGAACCAGTGAAGAACAGGCCGTCGATGCCCGGGTTCGCCGCCAGGGCGATACCGGTTTCGCGCGCGCCCTGCAGCAGGTTCAGGACGCCCGCCGGCAACCCGGCTTCGATCCAGCATTTGACCGTCAGCTCGGCGACTTTCGGCGTCAGCTCACTCGGCTTGAACAGCACGCTGTTACCGGCCAGCAGCGCCGGCACGATATGCCCGTTGGGCAAGTGACCTGGGAAGTTGTAAGGGCCGAATACCGCCACCACGCCGTGGGGCTTGTGGCGCAGCACTGCGGTGGCGTCGCCCAGCGGGCCGCTCTTCTCGCCAGTGCGCTCGCGGTAGCTCTGCACCGAGATGGCAATCTTGTTGACCATGCTGGTGACTTCGGTGGCCGACTCCCACAGGGGCTTGCCGGTTTCCTCGCCAATGGCGTGGGCCAGTTCGTCTGCATGACTTTTCAGGGATGTAGCAAAGGCTTCCAGCACCGCAATGCGCTCTTCCAGGGTGCGCCGGGCCCAGGTCGGGAACGCCTGGCGTGCAGCCTGCACGGCCGACTCGACCTGATCGACGGTGGCACCGGTGCCGGACCACAACACTTGCTGGGTCACCGGGTTCAGCGACTCAAAGGCTTCGCCCCCACCTGCCAACCATTCACCTGCAATGTATAGCGACTTCATTATTTCGACTCCCGAGCAGCGGACAACGCCACGGCGCGCACTTGATCGCCAGCGTTGAGTTGAAGACGTTTGGCGGTCAGCGGATCGACCACCAGCGTGCCGGCGGCGAGACGTGCCGGAGCAGCGGTGATGCGGCAGTCTTCGCGCTTGCGGTTGTGAATGATGAACGGCGTGGCGTCGTCGCCCGGCGTGCCGACGGCGAGCACCAGTGCCTGGCTGTCGCGCACGGCGCGGATCTTGCCGGTTTCGCACTCGATGGCCGGGCCGGCGTCGAAGATGTCGACGTAGCCTTGATAGCTGAAGCCTTCGCTCTTGAGCATCGACAACGCAGGCTCGGTGTCCGGGTGCACCTGGCCGATCACGTTGCGCGCGTCCGGCGACAGGAAGCAGGTGTACAGCGGGAACTTCGGCATCAATTCGGCGATGAACGCCTTGTTGCCCACGCCGGTCAGGTAGTCAGCCTGGCTGAATTCCATCTTGAAGAAGTGGCGGCCCAGGCTTTCCCAGAATGGCGAGCGCCCGGCTTCGTCGGAAACACCGCGCATCTCGGCGATGATCTTGTTGCCGAACAGTTGTGGGAATTCGGCGATGAACAGCATCCGCGCCTTGGACAACATGCGGCCGTTGAGGCCACTGCGGTAATCGGCGTGCAGGAACAGCGAGCACAGCTCGGAATTGCCGGTCAGGTCGTTGGCCAGGAACAGGGTAGGAATTTCGCGATAGATGTTCAGCTCTTGCGAAGCGCTGACCGTCAGGCCGACCCGGAAGTTGTACCAGGGCTCACGCAGGCCGACGGCGCCAGCGATGGCGGAAATGCCCACCACTCGGCCATTGTCGTCTTCGAGCACGAACAGGTAGTCCGCATCGCCCCGCCCGGCTTCGCCGCGAAAGGTCTTCTCGGCCCAGCCGACCCGGTGGGCCAGACGCTCTTCGTTGGCCGGCAAGGTGGTCAGGCCGGTGCCGGTGCTGCGGGCCAGGTCGATCAGAGCGGGTAAATCGCTGCTGCGTACGGGACGAACGATCATGCTATCTCCTCAATCGGGCCGCTTGCGCCACCCGCGAAACTCGCTACTTTCCAAGCATTCTTTGAAGCAGGTGTTAAACCGCCACCAGGCGCACGCTGGCACCTTCACCGACGCCCAGGGCTTCGGCCGTTTCCAGGTCCAGGGTCACCGGCTTGCCCGGCGCGTAGTCAAGCTCGAGCATGACCGCGCGGTAATCCTGCAGCTGGGCATTGGCCACCAGGTACTGGCGACCGACGCCTTTGACCGGCTCGCCGATCTTCACCGGCACCACGCGGCTCTGGGCGATCGAACGGATCCCCGAGACACGGGCATGCAGGGTCGGGCCGCCGTCGAAGATGTCGATGTAGTGATCGGTTTCGAAGCCTTCTCGCATCAGGATGTCGAAGGTGATCTGCGCCCGTGGGTGCACCTGGCCCATGGCTTCCTGGGCGGAATCCGGCAGCAGTGGCACGTAGATCGGGTAGTGCGGCATCAGTTCGGCGAGGAAGGTCCGGCTCTTCAGGCCACACAGACGCTCGGCTTCGGCGTAGTTGAGGTCGAAGAAGTTGCGACCGATGGCATCCCAGAACGGCGAGTCGCCATTTTCATCGCTGTAACCAACGATCTCGGTCACCACCGAATCGGCGAAGCGCTCCGGGTGGCTGGCGACGAACAGCAGGCGGCCACGGGAATTGAGCTCGGCCCAGGGCGAACCCACCAGCTCGCGTTGCACGTAGAAACTGGTCAGCAGGCTGTTGCCGGTCAGGTCGTGGCACTGGGAGAGCACGTGGATCTTGTTATGAATCTTCAGCTCGCGGGAGGCGTGCACGAAGGTTTCATTACGGAAACTGTAGAACGGCTCGGAATAACCCGCCGAAGCGACGATGGCCGAACAGCCCACCAACATGCCGGTGGCCGTGTCTTCGAGCACGAAGAAATAGCTCTCTTCACCGTTGAAGCTGACTTCGGCGGCGAACGAGGCTTCGCTCGCGGCGATCTTGTCGCTCAGGCGTTCAACGTCATCCGGCAAGGAAGTGACACCAATCGGGCTGTCCGCAGCCAGACGCTGTACCTCGCCCAGATCAGCCATTTGCGCGGGGCGCATCACCAGCATGGTGTCACTCCTTAATCTCAGAACTTACAGAAGAAAAAACCCGGGCCATCCCTGAAACAACTCAGAGTCAACTGTGGGAGCCAGCCTGCTGGCGATATCGTCCTGTCAGGCAACAATGATGTTGGCTGTCAGGCCCTCATCGCCAGCAGGCTGGCTCCCACAGTTTTGATCCAGCCCGGAACAAAATTGGGTTCGACGCCTGACAGGTCAGGTGCCGAAGGGTCGATCAGGCTTGTGTCAGTTTTGCCGCAGCGCGTTCGAAACGGTCCAGGCCTTCATCGATGTCCGCGTCTTCCACCACCAGGCTCGGGGCGAAACGCACCACGTCCGGGCCGGCTTGCAGCACCATCAGGCCTTCACGCTCGGCGGCGTTGAAGATGTCCTTGGCTTTGCCTTTCCAGGCCTCGCTCAGGACGCAACCGATCAACAGGCCCATGCCACGCACCTGGGTGAACAGGCCGTATTTCTCGCCGATCTGCTCGAGCCGCGCCTTGAACTTGTCGTGCTTGGCGTTGACGCCGGCCAGCACTTCAGGGGTGTTGATCACGTCGATCACCGCTTCGGCGACCGCGCATGCCAGCGGGTTGCCGCCGTAGGTAGTGCCGTGGGTACCGACGACCAGATGTTTGGCCAGGTCTTCGGTGGTCAGCATGGCCGCGATCGGGAAACCGCCGCCCAGGCTCTTGGCGCTGGTCAGGATGTCCGGGGTCACGCCGTAATGCTGGTACGCAAACAGATGGCCGGTACGGCCCATGCCGGTTTGCACTTCGTCGAAGATCAGCAGCGCGTTGTGCGCGGTGCAGAGTTCGCGGGCACCTTGCAGGTATTCCAGTTCGGCCGGAATAACACCGCTCTCACCCTGGATCGGCTCCAGCACCACAGCGCAGGTCTTGTCGGAAATGGCGGCTTTCAGCGCGGCCAGATCGTTGTACGGCACGTGGCTGATACCGGTGATCTTCGGACCGAAGCCGTCGGAGTACTTCGACTGGCCACCAACGTTGACGGTGAACAGGGTACGACCGTGGAAGCTGTTGAGCGCGGCGATGATTTCGTACTTCTCGCTGCCGAAGCGGTCGAAACCGACACGCCGGGCCAGCTTGAAGGCCGCTTCGTTGGCTTCGGCGCCGGAGTTGCAGAAGAAGGCACGCTCGGCAAAGGTGGCATCGACCAGCTTGTGGGCCAGGCGCAGGGCCGGCTCATTGGTGAACACGTTGGACACATGCCACAGCTTGTTGGCCTGCTCGGTCAAGGCACCGACCAGCGCCGGATGTGCGTGGCCCAATACGTTGACGGCAATACCGCCGGCGAAATCGATCAGCTCGCGACCGGACTGGTCCCAGACGCGGGAACCGGCGCCACGCACTGGAATGAAGGCGGCAGGCGCGTAGTTGGGAACCATAACCTGATCGAAATCGGCGCGTTGTACCGCAGCGTGCTCAACGGACATCGGAGTCTCCTGAAGAGAAAACACCCGCCTGAAACTGGCGAGCGATGGGGGGATTGTAAGGACAGTTTTCAGCCCGGCCTTGCCGCCAAGCGACAACTTCTTATAGCGCAAACCCCGGTTTTCCACGGGTTTACGGCAATGCGACATATAGGGTCGCAAAGGCGCAGTTTAAACTGTCGCGAGCGCTTGTAGGCAGTTCTGCGGGAAACCGATACCCCCCGTGGGAGCTGCCGCAGGCTGCGATCTTTTGATCTTGATTTTGAAGATCAAAAGATCGCAGCCTGCGGCAGCTCCTACAGGGGATGGTGCTGGCGCTGGGGTTAACCGCGCTCGGAAGGTACCGACGACAATTCGAACGGGCTGCTGCTGCGCCGCTGGTTGCGATCTTCGCGCGGCGTGGCGCCGAAGAAATTGCGGTAGGCGCTGGAGAAATGCGGCCCCGAGGAGAAACCACAGGACAGGCCGATCTGGATGATCGACTTGCTGGTCTGCATCAACATCTGCCGGGCCTTGTTCAGGCGCAGTTCCAGATAGTACTGGCTCGGCACGCGGTTGAGGTATTGCTTGAAGATCCGCTCCAATTGCCGACGGGACACGCACACATGCTGGGCGATTTCGTCGGTGGTCAGCGGCTCTTCGATGTTGGCTTCCATCAGCAACACCGCCTGGGTGAGCTTCGGATGACTGGAGCCGAGGCGGTTCTGCAACGGAATGCGCTGGCGCTCACCGCCCTCGCGAATACGCTCGACCACCAGTTCTTCCGATACCGCGCCGGCCAGTTCGGCGCCGTGATCGCGAGCCAGTACCGCCAGCAGCAAGTCGAGCACCGACATGCCGCCACACGCGGTCAGGCGATCGCGATCCCAATCGAACAGATGGCTGGTGGCGATGACTTTCGGAAAGCGCTCGGCGAAATCATCCTGCCAGCGCCAGTGCACGGCGGCGCGGTAACCGTCGAGCAAGCCCAGTTGCGCCAACGGATAAACACCGGCCGACAGCCCGCCGATCACGCAACCGGCACGCACCAGCTGCTTGAGCGCACTGCTCAACGCCGGCGCGAGACTGGTCGGCGGCTCGTCAGCGAGCAGGAACAGTTTCTGGAAGTTTTCCAGCTTGCCGGCCCAGGCTTCACCGGGCAATTGCCAGGCGCTTTCGCTCGGTGGTTCGGCCTGCAGGAAGGACAGTTCGTAGACCACATCCGGGTGCACACGCTGGGCAACTCGCAAGGCCTCCTCAGCCAGCGCCAGCGTCAGTGCTTTAGTGCTGGGCCAAATCAGGAAACCAATTCGATGGGCAGTCATGGTGGGCAATCCGAAGCGAAAAACAGTGATGAAGGCATGGGCCAATGCTAGCCCGTAAATGAACGCAAATCACAAAACCTACACAGATCCCTGTAGGAGCTGTCGAGTGAAACGAGGCTGCGATCTTTTGACGTGAACAATCAACATCAAAAGATCGCAGCCTTCGGCAGCTCCTACAAGGTACACAACGGCAGCCTTGATTATTTCAAGCTGCCGGACAGGAATTGTTGCAAGCGCTCGGACTGTGGATTGACCAGCACCTCGCGCGGGTTGCCGCTCTCTTCGACCACACCTTTGTGCAGGAACACCAACTGGTTCGACACTTCACGGGCGAAGCCCATTTCGTGGGTCACCACGACCATGGTCCGACCTTCCTGGGCCAGGGCCTGCATGACTTTCAGCACGTCGCCAACCAGCTCCGGGTCGAGTGCCGAGGTCGGTTCGTCGAACAGCATCACCTCAGGTTCCATCGCCAGGGCACGGGCAATCGCCACGCGCTGCTGCTCGCCGCCGGACATGTGGCCCGGGTAGGCATCCTTGCGATGTGCCACGCCAACCTTGTTCAGGTAGTGCTCGGCTTTCTCGCGGGCCTCGGCCTTGGACACGCCCAGTACATGCACCGGCGCTTCCATGATGTTTTCCAGCGCGGTCATGTGCGACCACAGGTTGAAATGCTGGAATACCATCGACAGGCGCGAACGCATGCGTTGCAGCTGTTTCGGGTCGGCGGCTTTCATCGCGCCGTCCTTGTTCGCCACCAGCTTCAGCTCTTCGTTGTTGAGCAGGATCCTGCCCGCGTGCGGCTGCTCCAGCAGGTTGATGCAGCGCAGGAAGGTACTTTTGCCGGAGCCACTGGAGCCGATGATGCTGATCACATCGCCAGCCGCCGCTTTCAGGGACACGCCCTTGAGCACTTCGTGACTGCCATAGCGTTTATGCAGGTCTTGGACTTCAAGCTTGTACATGCGGTCGGTTCTCACAAAAACAGTCAGTCAGTCGTTGAGCAAGCGCCCGTGACGCAGCGCTTCGCGCCCCGCCACCTTGGCCAGCCAGAAACCGGGTTGGGCGTAACGCAGCCGTTCAATGGCAAACAGCACCCCGGACGTACCAGCACACACCGTGCTGACCCGATCCGCCAGCGGATCGATCACTTCGAAAATCTCGTCACCCGCCTCAACCCATTCACCGGGCTGGCGCAGGAAACTCACCACACCAGGGTGCGGCGCGAACAGCAATTCGGTGCCTTCGAACGGCAGGCCTTCGCAGGCTTCCTGGGCAGGTTGCGGCCAGTCACCGCTGATCAACCCCTGCTCGGCGAGGAACGCCAGGATGCCTTCGGCGTAAGCCTCGGTCTCAGCGCGACCGGTATCGGCCTGACCGCCCAGTTCCAGGGTAGTCGCCAGGCACGCCAAGGGAATCTGCGCATCCGGGAACAGACGCGACAAGCGCAACCACGGCAGCGAACAGGCTTCGTCGAAGGAGCTGCCGCCGGAATCTTCCGCCAGCAAGCCAACCCGAACATTCAGGTGCGCGGCCAGCGAACGCCAATGCGGCCAGTGCTGCGGCAAGGCGTACATGTGCAGCGCCGCTTCGGCATCGCAATGCAGGTCCAGCACCACATCGGCAGTGCAGGCATGGCTGAGCAGGATGCGCTGCATGCCCTGCAACTGGCTGCTGGCCGGTGGCAGTGCGGCCAGATGATCGCTCATGGCCTGACGGATCAACTGGATATTGGCGTGCGGATCATCGCCCAGATGGCCATCGAGTTGTGCGGCCAATGGCGCGCTCAGCTCGACGAAATCACGGTTGAAGTTCTTGCCGCTGCCGGCCTCGAAACGCCCTTGATGATTGCCTTGGAGCAACTGACCGAGGCCCAGTGGATTGGCCACCGGCACCAGTTCGATCACGCCGTTGAGCAAGCCCTGGGCTTCGAGTTCAGCCAGGCGCTTTTTCAGCGCCCAGGCGGTGCGCATGCCCGGCAGTTCATCGGCGTGCAGGCTGGCCTGGATGTAGGCCTTGCGCTCGCCCTGGCCAAAACGGAACACCGAAATCTGGCGTTCGCTGCCCAGGTGACTCCACGGCAAAGCATGATCGATGCGTTCCATATCAGTGCTTCCGTGGGGCCAGGTAGCCCAGCCAGCGGCGCTCAGCCATCTTGAACAGCTTCACCAGGATGAAGGTCAGGCACAGGTAGAACACGCCGGCGGTGATGTACGCCTCGAACGGCAGGTAGTACTGGGCGTTGACCGTGCGCGCGGCACCGGTGATGTCGATCAGGGTCACGATGGACGCCAGGCTGGTGGTCTGCAGCATCATGATCACTTCGTTGCTGTACTGCGGCAGTGCCCGGCGCAGGGCCGATGGCAGCAGGATGCGCTTGTACATCTTGAAGCGCGACATGCCCATGGCCTTGGCCGCTTCAATCTCGCCGTTCGGCGTGGCACGCAGGCTGCCGGCGATGATTTCGGCGGTGTAGGCGCTGGTGTTGATGGCAAACGCCAGGCAGGCACAGAAGGTTGCGCTGGACAACCACGGCCAGAGGAAACTTTCGCGTACCGCTTCGAACTGCGCCAGACCGTAGTAGATCAAAAACAGCTGCACCAGCATCGGCGTGCCGCGAATCACGTAGGTGTAGAGCCAGGCGCTCATATTGACCACGGCGTTTTTCGAGACGCGCATCAGGCCCAGCGGCAAGGCACAGAGCAGACCGAAAAACAGCGACAGCGCGAGCAACTTGAGGGTGGTCAGCAGGCCGCCGAAGTACAGCGGCAAGGCCTCCCAGATGACGTTGTAGTCGAAGATCATAGCTCAGCCGCCCTTACGCCTACCGAGTAGCGCTTCTCGAGGTGACGCAATGCCAGCAACGAGACACTGGTGATCACCAGATACATCGCCGCCACTGCGAGGAAGAAGGTGAATGGCTCGCGGGTAGCATCTGCCGCCTGCTTGGCCTTGAACATCATGTCTTGCAGGCCCACCACCGAAATCAACGCGGTGGCCTTGGTCAGTACCAGCCAGTTGTTGGTGAAACCCGGAATCGCCAGGCGAATCATCTGCGGCACCAACACCCGGAAGAACACCTGGAAACTGCTCATGCCGTAGGCCATGCCCGCTTCAGCCTGACCCTTGGGGATCGCCATGAACGCGCCACGGAAGGTTTCCGACAGGTACGCACCGAAGATGAAACCCAGGGTACCGATACCGGCGGCCAGGGGGTTGAGGTCGATGTACTCGTCGAAACCGAGCAGCGGCGCGACGCGGTTGAGCAGGTCCTGGCCGCCGTAGAAAATCAGCAGGATCAACACCAGGTCGGGAATGCCGCGGATCACCGTGGAATACAGGTCGCCCAGCCAGGCCAGCCAGCGCACCGGCGACAGACGCAGTGCCACGCCGATCAGGCCCAGGACAATGGCCAGGGCCATGGACGACAAGGCGAGCTGAAGCGTCAGCCAAGCGCCATCGAGGATGACAGCCCCGTAGCCTTTCAACATGATTCAGGTCCTCGAAAGTTGGGATGAAAAAATGGCGCAAACCTCAGAAAACCTGCTGCTTGCGCCATTTCGGACTTGTCGTGTTACTTGCCGTAGATATCGAAGGCGAAGTACTTGTCCTGGATTTGCTTGTACTTGCCGTTGTCGCGGATGGCAGTGATCGCGGTGTTGATCTTGTCTTTCAGCGCGTCACCCTTGCGAACCGCGATACCCACGCCGTCGCCGAAGTACTTGACGTCGGTGAACGCAGGACCGACGAACGCGAAACCTTTACCGGCGTCGGTTTTCAGGAAACCGTCATCCAGCAGCGTAGCGTCTGCCACGGTGCCGTCGAGGCGGCCGGCGGCCACGTCGAGGTAAATTTCGTTCTGCGAACCGTATGGCTTGATCTCGGCACCCAGCGGGGCCAGGACTTCGCGGGCAAAACGCTCGTGGATCGAACCACGCTGCACGCCGATGTTCTTGCCCTTGAGCTCGGCCAGGCCTTCGCTGACCTGAGTGCCTTCCTTCATGACCAGGCGAGCCGGGGTGTTGTAGTACTTGTTGGTGAAGTCCACGGACTTCTTGCGGTCTTCAGTGATCGACATGGACGACAGGATCGCGTCGATCTTGCGCACTTTCAGTGCCGGGATCAGGCCGTCGAACTCTTGCTCGACCCACACGCACTTGACCTTCATCTCTTCGCACAGGGCGTTACCGATGTCGTAGTCGAAACCGACGATGCTGCCGTCCGGCGCTTTCGAAGCGAACGGAGGGTAAGCCGCTTCGATACCGATCTTCAGGGGTTTTTCATCGGCGAAGGTTGGCAGGGACAGCACGCAGGACATTGCCAGGGCGCCAAGCAGCACGAGTTTCTTCATCTTGGGACTCCATCGGTAAAGGGCTAAAACGGCAGAGTGAGCGACAGCCCAATATGCGAATGAGTGGAACCGGAAAGCGTTGCTGCGTCCTGGGATGCGGGTGTTTAAATTCAACACAGGCAACGACGAGCGAGTGATCGGCATTCTAACGACAGGCCCGGAGCCGATATTTCTTCAATGCGACAACTAGTTACAGATGCACCGAGAAAGCCGTTCGAGCACGTTGACAGCCCTGCAAATTCATGCGAGAGCAAAAGACGGTAAACCGATCTGTATTGCAAGTTGCGGGCCTATTATTGGCAAAGCCTTCTAATCCGGCAAGCGCAGCGTGGCTTCTTATTTTTTGCGGGAGCATCCGAGGGGCCTTGGCGTTTCCCAATGCCCCGAATCGGCGCATGGCGGTTACACATTCAGTAACCTGAAAAGTCGCAGGTAACAGTAGGAAACATCCCACAGGGGAAGCCGATAATTATTGGCTGTTGTTTATGCGGTGGCTGTTCTGGCCCCTTCGCGAGCAAGCCCGCTCCCACAGGTTTCCATGGTGTGACACAGATCGCGAACACTCCATAGCCCCTGTAGGAGCGGCCTTGCCCGCGAAGAGGCCCGCACAGCCACCACAAAAACTCCAGGCAACAAAAAGCCCCACCAGGCTCAACACCTGGCAGGGCTTCGATGACGCTGAACGCTACTTAAGCAACATTCATCGTCCTGTGCGTATCAATCAAATGCTGCACCACACCCGGATCCGCCAGGGTGGAAATATCCCCCAACGCATCGTATTCCGCCGTCGCAATCTTGCGCAGAATCCGCCGCATGATCTTGCCCGAACGAGTCTTCGGCAGCCCCGGCGCCCACTGGATCACATCCGGCGAAGCAATCGGACCAATCTCCTTGCGCACCCAGTTCTTCAACTCCAGACGCAGTTGCTCGCTCGGCTCCTCACCATTTTTCAAGGTGACATAGACATAGATGCCTTGCCCCTTGATGTCGTGCGGCACGCCAACCACCGCCGCTTCAGCGACTTTCGGGTGAGCGACCATCGCGCTTTCGATCTCGGCGGTGCCCATGCGGTGACCGGACACGTTGAGCACGTCATCCACGCGGCCAGTGATCCAGTAGTAACCATCGGCATCGCGACGGGCGCCGTCACCGGTGAAGTACATGCCACGGAAGGTCTTGAAGTAGGTGTCGACGAAACGGTCGTGATCGCCATACAGCGTACGCGCCTGGCCTGGCCACGAATCGAGAATCACCAGGTTGCCCTCGGCCTCGCCTTCGATGATGTTGCCCAGGTTGTCCACCAACGCCGGCACCACGCCGAAGAACGGACGCGCCGCGGAACCCGGCTTCAAGCCATGGGCGCCTGGCAGCGGGCTCATCAGGGTCGCGCCGGTCTCGGTCTGCCACCAGGTGTCGACGATCGGGCAACGGGATTGACCGACATTCTTGTAGTACCAGTCCCAGGCTTCCGGGTTGATCGGCTCGCCCACCGAGCCCAACAGCCGCAGGCTGCTGCCATCGGCGCCTTCAACGGCGGCCGTACCCGCGGCCATCATGGCGCGAATGGCGGTCGGGGCGGTGTAGAGGATGTTGACCTTGTGCTTGTCGACGATCTTCGCCACCCGGGTGATGTCCGGATAGTTCGGCACGCCTTCGAACAACAGCGTGGTCGCGCCATTGGCCAGCGGACCATAGACGATGTAAGTGTGGCCGGTGACCCAGCCGACGTCGGCGGTGCACCAGTAGACTTCACCCGGGCGGTAGTCGAACACGCGCTCGTGGGTCATGGCCGCGTACAACAGATAGCCGCCGGTGGTGTGCTGCACGCCCTTCGGCTTGCCGGTGGAGCCGGAGGTGTAAAGGATGAACAGCGCCTCTTCAGCACCCATCTCTTTAGGTGCGCAAACGGTGCCCGCCACTTTCATCAGGTCTTCGTACCAGATGTCGCGGTGCTGGTTCCACTTGATGTTGCCACCGGTGCGCTGGCACACGATGACCTTCTGGATGCTGCTGGTTTCCGGGTTGGTCAGGGCGTCGTCAACGTTGGCCTTGAGCGGAATCTTCTTGCCGGCACGAATGCCTTCGTCGGCGGTGATCACCACTTTGGATTTGCAGTCGATGATGCGACCGGCCAGGGCTTCCGGCGAGAAACCGCCGAACACCACCGAGTGAATCGCGCCGATCCGGGTACAGGCCAGCATGGCGACCACGGCTTCGGGGATCATCGGCATATAGATGGTCACCACGTCGCCGCGGTGCACGTCCTGGCCGCGCAAGGCGTTGGCGAACTTGCAGACTTGTTCGTGCAGCTCGCGGTAGGTGATGTTGCGGCTTTCGGAAGGGTCATCGCCTTCCCAGATGATCGCGACCTGATCGCCGCGCTCGGCCAGATGACGGTCCAGGCAGTTGTAGGAAACGTTAAGGGTGCCGTCGGCGAACCACTTGATGTCGACATGGTGATCGTCGAAGGAGGTCTGTTTCACCGTGGTGAAAGGCTTGATCCAGTCGAGGCGCTTGGCCTGCTCGCGCCAGAAACCGTCCGGGTTGACGACCGACTGCTGGTACATGGCCTTGTAGGTCGCCTCGTCAGTCAGCGTGTTGGCCAGAACCTCGGGACGAACGGGATACAGGGAAGCCGCACTCATCTTTCTTACCTCGGTGGAATAGTTGTTTTTGTATGACCCTGTTGTAGCCCGGGCGGGGCCTATAGAACCATTCGACGATGGTAGTAACAAGCCCACACCAAATGTCCTGATACCAGCACGAATCCCACACAACCCCTGTGGGAGCGAGCCTGCTCGCGAAAAACCCGAGAACACCAAGGGGCATCAGACAAAAGGCTATCCACCGATTGTTACAAAATCCGTCAAAGGTGTTTATCAAAACCACGCCTATATGAATGCCACCCCCACGCCTAAAATTCGCTCCGCCAACCCGGCAAACTGAGTTAACCAAGTTACAGCCCCCACGAAGGCAGTTAACCCAACCCCAAGTAGCCCGATCCACACGCAACCCCAAAAAGGTTGCGTGACCCCACTCGACTTGAAAAAGGTAAACACTAGATGAAAGCTTTATTGGTTCTGGCCCTCAGCAGCCTGTGCGCAACCGCCATGGCAGACGAGGCCCAGACTGATGTCGCGCAGCAACAACCGGCCATCGAGGATTACACTTACTCGATGGACCTGGACATCGCCAAAGTTATTTCAATGAGCGAAGTTCCCAATGTGTGTGAAGTTGTCCCGGCAAAAATGGAATATGACGACTCCAAAGGCCAGCGCCATATCCTGCGCTACAGCGTCATGGGTAACGGCTGCTCCAGCGGCTGATCTGACTGCGCCGAATCCGGCCTCTCCAGCGCTTCGCTGAAGGTCGATTCCAGCCCGGCTCGCGCCGGGCTCAGTTGTGTCTTAACTGGTCAAAAATCGCCCACAAACACAAGATGTAGTAAAAAAGCCCCTTTTCTGCTCACTTTTTGAGCAAAACCCATTCCCCGCCATTTGCGCGAAAAAAATCTTTCACCCGCCAAAGCCCTGTAAACCCTCGCTCCGACCGAAAAACCTGCCCTCTTGACCGCTCCATGCGCGGATTCGCCCCACCACGACCGTGAAAATTTCCCTATAATGCGGCCTTAAACGGGCCTGCAATATCCCCTTACAGGGATGAATAGCCAGTCTGAAGCCCCGCAACGGCATTCGATGCCGATTGCGCCCATCAGTGGCTCTCGGAACCCCGTACAAATTTATGTTTATTTGCCTGCGTGTACCGCTGCAAAAAACGCTATCCAACGCGGCCAGCACCGCCGTGTGAAAAACCAACCGATCATTTTCACACGGGCACACTGGCCCTCACGCAGGAGACGACACGTCATGCTGAGCTGGGACGAATTCGACAAAGAAGACACGGAAGTAGCAGTCAAGAGCGCCAACGCTGGCCACGCCACCGAAGCCAACATGGACCGTCTCGACAGCGCCGGCGGTGCCGCCGCCCTCGAAGCCCGTGCCGTGACCGCCGCTGACTCTGCCGCCGTTGCCCGCGCCAAAGCCGCCCTGGACTCGCTCGACGTCGCCGAAGGCCTCGCCGAACTCGAAGGCGCCTCCGCCCGTGTCGCTGTCGATGAAAAGCGCATGATCAACTGCCGCGCCGACCTCAACCAGCTCGTACCTTTCAAGTACGACTGGGCCTGGCAGAAGTACCTGGACGGCTGCGCAAACCACTGGATGCCGCAAGAAGTCAACATGACCGCCGACATCGCCCTCTGGAAAAACCCGGAAGGCCTGACCGACGACGAGCGCCGCATCGTGATGCGCAACCTCGGCTTCTTCTCCACCGCCGACTCCCTGGTTGCCAACAACCTGGTGCTGGCCGTGTACCGCCTGATCACCAACCCGGAATGCCGCCAGTACATCCTGCGCCAGGCCTTCGAAGAGGCGATCCACACCCACGCCTACCAGTACTGCATCGAATCGCTGGCCATGGATGAAGGCGAGATCTTCAACATGTACCACGAGATCCCATCGGTCGCGAAAAAAGCCACCTGGGGCCTGAAATACACCCGCTCGATCTCCGATCCGAAGTTCGAAACCGGCACAGTCGAAACCGACAAAGAGTTGCTGCGCAACCTGATCGCCTACTACTGCGTCCTGGAAGGCATCTTCTTCTACTGCGGCTTCACCCAGATCCTCTCCATGGGCCGCCGCAACAAAATGACCGGCGTCGCCGAGCAGTTCCAGTACATCCTGCGCGACGAATCCATGCACCTGAACTTCGGCATCGACGTGATCAACCAGATCAAAATCGAAAACCCGCATTTGTGGGATGCTGAAATGAAGGAAGAAGCTTCGCAGATGATTCTGCAAGGTACTCAGTTGGAGATCGAATACGCTCGTGACACCATGCCTCGTGGCGTGCTGGGCATGAACGCGGCGATGATGGAGGACTACCTGAAGTTCATCGCTAACCGTCGCCTGTCGCAGATTGGTTTGAAGGAAGAGTACCCAGGGACGACTAACCCGTTCCCTTGGATGAGCGAGATTATGGACTTGAAGAAAGAGAAGAATTTCTTTGAGACTCGGGTAATCGAGTACCAAACCGGTGGTGCGCTTAGCTGGGATTGATTCCTTGGCAAGCCACGATTTAGCGACTTGAATCGCCAAATCGAACATCTAAAAGCCCCGATCTGATCGGGGCTTTTTATTGACAGTAGGAAAACTCCTACCCGCTTACTCAGCAGTCGCAAAACCTCCTACAGCAATTCCAGATACATCCGCATTGATGACCATTCAAAGCGACTTTAATCTCTGCTGCAGGTGCCTAAGAAACGCCCAACGTAGAAGCTAACCTCATCACACAGAACGCATGCTGCTACCAGCATGTAAGCGCATTCGTGTGTGGACGAACAGCTTCGTTGGGATTCTTTGGTCCTCTACGTTGGGCCCGGCCCTCTTCAAATTCAAACGTAGAGGTAATGGAAATGCCTGCACAAACTCCACACCGATCGGTAATGACCGATCCTCTCGGATCAACAGTCTTCCACCGCGGATTCTGATTGTGTGCTCCCCGATCCTGAGTTGATGAAGCTGGCCGATAGCCTGTTGGCCAATTTCCGAGAGCCCGAGGATCTGATCGGCAAAAGGTCTTGGAGTGTCTGCACTATTGCAGTGGCTCGAACGCTTGCCGAAGCTTATCCTCCAGCGCCCATATCTCCCGCTTCACTTCCATACGCCGCTCACGGGCGGCTTGAATGCGAGCCTCATCAAGGCCGCCGTAGCGGCGTAACCAATGAACGATCATTTCCTCATCAGGGTAGTAATAGTCCTTCTGACCTTTACTGCTTCGCGGCGTGTCGTTCATGTCACTATCGAAGCGTCCAGCGGCGAATTCATCCGGGGGCAACGTACCCCATTCGGCGGCGCAATCCTCGAATATCCAGGCAATTTCATTGAGGTGTTTTTGCGCACCGCGATGCCCGCGTTTGTAGAACACGTACTCGCGGCAACTCTCCTGGAAGCGCTCCATCATCGGCTCATCATCGACCCAGCGAAGGATGTCGTGCTGGCCCGCATGGTGGATCAGGCCGTGTATCCAACGCTCGGCAAAACGATCGACGAAACCTTCGACATCCGCTTTTTTTGCCTCCGCGAAAATCATGCAATACCGGGTTTTCACATGGATGACGAACAGCACATGTTTACGTTGAACGGTGATGGCGTGGACCAGCCACTGTTCGGCTGACACGTCAGGCGTATCGTCCTCAATAATGAGCGACGGCGGTTTCTCCACCGGGGTGATTTTCTTGCCCTTGTGGACACGACTGAAAAAGTTGCTGGCGGCTTCGGTGCAATTGAAGATCAACATCCTGGTTCTCTGGTAGAAGGCTGGCGATAGCGGTTGTCAGTCCTGCCGCATGATCTCATCAGCCCATTCAATCTCATAGGGCTGGCGTACAGCGTCAGCAATCTCTTCCCGCGCCGCTTCACTGAGGACCGACAACTCTGCATCGGTTAGCAAGTCGTGTTGACCATCATTCTCAAAGCCATAGTTGCCCTTGAGCGACTGTAATGATCGAAAGTCCGGACGATGTCTTTATCCCGATCGCGCATCAGCCGATAAAGCATCCCGTACCGGGCTTGAGCCGAAAGCGCACCATGTTCAGTGATGGTCCTGGCATCGGCCAACACACCTTGGCAGAAACGATCGAGCGCAACCTTGCGCAGTTCCTTGAACTTCTTCCAGTCGCTTTCGAGGATGGACATGAGCATTACCCCGGCGAATGATCATACAATGCGGTGCAGAGCTACAGGATTCGGTTTGGGAGGCCAAGCTTTCTAGATGTTATTACCTAAGGTTAAAAATTTTCGCAATGCACCACAGCAAGACTAGTGACACTGAAAGTAATAATACGCTGCGCCTCAAAAAAACCAGTTTGCGCTTTATTGGCGCTGGAAGATTCTCTATGTCTTGAGCACTGATACTGCCATTTTCGATACCTCTACGTGGTGACGAGACGTAATCGGCAATGTTGGCGATCATCCTCAACCGCCCCGATAGCCCTGCGTGTCGCCAGAAGGCGAGAACGGTAATCGCCGGGCTGTTTTTCAGGTGCCCAAGGAGTACATCCATCTTGGTATAGGCCATATGAAGTGCTACTACGAGCCAGACGAAGATCAGTAGGAGGATTACGCCACCGAGAGTACCGAATATCATCGATGCTTTACTCATCTCGTTGCCTCGTAGATAAGGTCACCGATCCAATCGCCAAACCCGCTGCCTGCTGCTCCCCCGACCAAAGCCCCTGTTACTACCGCTACAGCGGTGCATATCCCGGTCCCTAAACCACCATTAGGTGCTCCGAGTGCAATACAGAGCCTGCCGGTTGTCTCAACTGACAACGTTGCACCTACGACGGCACCTCCTATGATTCCGCCAGCAAAGCTACCTGCCTCGGTGAATCTAACACGCTCGCAAGCTTCGGTATTTCCCGCCGTACACACATCCTGCACCTTCATGGCAGATGCACCTCCACCGACGGCAGTACCCAGCCAACCGCCGTATTGAACGTATTTAGAAGCCTTCGCCACACCTTCAAGATGGGTGGCATGACCTGGGATTTGCCCCCCAGGACTGGCATGGGTCCAGTGGTGGACCAGGCTTTGGCTGGAAATACCCAACTTTTTTTTCAAGTTGATATGGTCAGGGAATCCAATGCCCTTGCGGGTCAGTGCCGTCATATGGCTGTTCAGGTGTGCAAGCAGACGCTGGCGCTCTGCAAAGAATGCTGGCGAGCGCAGGTGCCCATCTCTCTGCAGCGTATTCTGTTGCAACGCTTCAATATCCCTCAAGGCATTGCCTACGTTATCCAGGTTGTTCT